>NZ_KV833978.1:65482-77515 GCF_001837725.1 Enterococcus sp. HMSC072F02 | reverse complement strand
GGGTCAGCGGTTCGATCCCGTTAACCTCCATATGAGCCGTTAGCTCAGTTGGTAGAGCATCTGACTTTTAATCAGAGGGTCACAGGTTCGAGCCCTGTACGGCTCATATTTTTGCGGGTGTGGCGGAATTGGCAGACGCACTAGATTTAGGATCTAGCGCCTTACGGCGTGGGGGTTCAAGTCCCTTCACCCGCATAATTTAAGTTTTACATGCCGGCTTAGCTCAGTTGGTAGAGCATCTGATTTGTAATCAGAGGGTCGAGGGTTCAAGTCCTTTAGCCGGCATCTTTAAACACGCGGAAATAGCTCAGTGGTAGAGCACCACCTTGCCAAGGTGGGGGTCGCGGGTTCGAACCCCGTTTTCCGCTTTGCCAAAGCAATCGCGCCGGGGTGGCGGAACTGGCAGACGCACAGGACTTAAAATCCTGCGGTGAGTGATCACCGTACCGGTTCGATTCCGGTCCTCGGCATTTTAAATATGCGCCCATAGCTCAACTGGATAGAGTGTTTGACTACGGATCAAAAGGTTAGGGGTTCGACTCCTCTTGGGCGCGTAGTCTTTTTTATTTTTTAAACGGGAAGTAGCTCAGCTTGGTAGAGCACTTGGTTTGGGACCAAGGGGTCGCAGGTTCGAATCCTGTCTTCCCGATTTTTTTTTATCTTGCTTTTTGTTTTCAAATGATTTATAATTTTTTTAAATTGAATATGCGCCCATAGCTCAACTGGATAGAGTGTTTGACTACGGATCAAAAGGTTAGGGGTTCGACTCCTCTTGGGCGCGTCGATACGGAATAGTATATTCCGTATTTTTTTTTTGTTGATTCTAAAGGATTTATTTAACAAAAAGCGTTCTTCTTTCTTTCTATTACCAAATTCGTTATAATTAAGGTCAATATTAGTCAAAGGGAATGAATAAGATGGCACATCAGAATACCTCGGATTTAATTGAATCATATATAAAGAAAATTCTGGAAAATAGTGAAATGATCGAGATTCGAAGGATTGAAATGGCAGACCTCTTTAACTGTGTTCCTTCACAAATCAACTATGTGATTAATACCCGTTTTACCATCCAACGCGGTTATTTAGTAGAGAGCAAACGCGGGGGTGGTGGTTATATACGAATTGCGAAAGTAAGAATTTCAGATAAAAAACAGTTACTTGAGCAGATAAATCAGTTGTTTGATGATACAATCAGTGAGAAAAATGCTTTTGCTATTATTCAAAAACTTTATGAAGACCAAATAATTACAAAAAAAGAAGGAAACTTGATGTTAAGTGCAATTGCAAAAAACACATTGAATTTCAATGAATTTGAAGATCATACACGTGCTCGGATTCTCCGAGCATTTCTGGAACGTTTAAGTTATGAAGATGGGAAGTGAGATTAGATGGAAGAACTTTTTACTGAAAGAGCCCAAGCGGTATTAGAAATTGCACAAGAAGAAGCAAAACGATTAAAACATCAATCAGTTAGTTCAGAGCATGTTTTACTAGCATTAGTAGTTGAACAAAATGGAATTGCTGGAAAAGTATTACGTGAAATGGATTTGAATGAGACAGAAATTTATGAAGAAATTGAACATCTGATTGGTTATGGCGGTATCCGTTCTTACCCTAAAGGAGTCTTTCTTCCATATTCTCCAAGAATGAAACAAGTTTTTGCTTTAGCTAGCAGCGAAGTAAAGAAAACGAGTTCTCAAAAAGTTGGAACAGAACATATTTTGATGAGCTTATTAAAAGATGAAAGTATCATGGCTACTCGAATCATGATCAACTTAGGTATCAGCCTTTCAAAAGCCCGACAAGTTCTGAAACACAAAATGGGACTAGCTGGTGATTCGGGTGGAAAGGGAATGAATCGTCGTAGAAATATACAAGATAAACGGCAAACACCGCAAGGAACACCTACACTGGATTCATTAGCACGTGATTTGACGAAATTAGCAAAAGAAAACAAGTTGGACCCAGTTGTTGGTCGTTCTAGAGAAGTGAAACGGCTTATTCAGATTCTTAGCCGACGGACAAAGAACAACCCTGTACTGGTGGGCGAACCTGGTGTAGGTAAAACAGCCATTGCTGAAGGACTAGCACAAAAAATCATTTTAGGAGAAGTACCAGAAGACATGCAAGAAAAGCGCCTGATGATGCTTGATATGGGATCTTTGGTTGCTGGTACGAAATATCGCGGTGAATTTGAAGATCGAATGAAAAAAGTCATCGACGAAATCTATAATGATGGTCAAGTAATCTTATTCATTGATGAATTGCATACCTTGATTGGTGCAGGTGGAGCAGAAGGAGCAATTGATGCTTCGAATATCTTGAAACCGGCGTTAGCTCGAGGAGAATTACAAACGATCGGAGCAACGACCCTAGATGAATATCAAAAATATATCGAAAAAGATTCTGCATTAGAGCGACGTTTTGCACGAATTCAAGTAGATGAACCAACTCCTGAAGAAGCGGAAGAGATTCTTCAAGGATTACGTTCAAGATATGAAGAGCACCACGGGGTAGAGATTACAGATGAAGCTGTGCGGGCAGCAGTGAATCTTTCTGTTCGTTATATCACTTCTCGTAAACTACCTGATAAAGCGATTGATTTGATTGATGAATCAGCAGCGAAAGTCCGTTTGGATCAAACCGATCACTTAACAAAATCAACTGTAATCAAATTAGAAATTGATGAATTAGTACAAGAAAAAGAAGCAGCAATCCAAAAACAAGACTTTGAAAATGCTGCGCAATTACGTAGACAAGAAAAAGCACTACGTAAAAAGCTACAAAAAGTTTCTGCAATCGAAGCAAAACAGGAACAAGGATATGCTGATCGTGTAACAGAAGAAGATGTTGCTACAGTTGTATCGGAGTGGACTGGTGTCCCTCTACAGCAGTTGGAGAAAAAAGAAAGTGAACGTTTGTTAGAATTGGAAGGTCTCCTGCATGAACGTGTGGTTGGTCAAGATGAGGCTGTCAAAGCAGTTTCACGCGCCATCCGTCGTGCACGAAGCGGCTTGAAAGATCCTGACCGTCCAATTGGGTCATTTATGTTCCTTGGACCAACTGGTGTCGGAAAAACAGAATTGGCCAAAGCACTTTCAGAAGTCATGTTTGGAAGCGAAGATGCCCTGATCCGTGTTGATATGTCAGAATTTATGGAAAAATACAGTACAAGCCGATTAATCGGATCTCCTCCAGGATACGTAGGGTATGATGAAGGTGGACAGTTGACAGAAAAAATTCGTCAAAAACCATATTCAGTGATTCTCTTAGACGAAGTGGAGAAAGCACATCCAGATGTTTTCAATTTACTTCTGCAAGTATTGGATGATGGTCATTTAACAGATTCTAAAGGTAGAAAAGTGGACTTTAGAAATACGATCATGATTATGACTTCAAATATCGGAGCGACACAAATCCGAGAAGAAAAAAATGTCGGATTTAATGTCCAAGATGTCACGAAAGATCACAAAGCCATGCAAAAACGTATCTTAGAAGAGTTAAAGAAAGCTTTCCGACCTGAATTCTTGAATCGAATTGATGAGACTGTCGTCTTCCATTCATTGAGTAAAGATGAAATCCATACAATCGTCCAAATCATGAGTAAAGCGATTATCAAGCGATTGAAAGAACAAGATATTCAAGTGAAAATCACCCCATCTGCAATCGATGTGATCGGGAAAGCCGGATTTGATCCTGAATATGGTGCACGTCCAATCCGTCGCGCACTTCAAAAAGAAATTGAAGATCGATTGAGCGAGGCGTTGCTTGGCGGAGAGATTCGTTTAGGTGACCACGTAACAGTAGGTGCTTCAAAAGGAAAGATCACATTGAATGTTCGCGGACCTAAAAAGGAAACAGTAGGTTCCCTATAGGTACTTGGTCTATGTAGCTGAATTTTTATAATAGTAAGACTTGATTAAGAGGTTGTGACAAGTTTTTTGTCACAATCTCTTTTTATATTTGGACAGAATATATCGAACTTTATTTTGACTTTTTGTGAAATAATTTTCAAAAATCCGACTTTAAATAGAAGAAGTATTGGAAAGTTTTTAGAGCTATGCTACTATTATGAAGTTGTAGGAGGAGGAAATTATGATCGAACTCATAACCACAGTAGAGACTATCAAACAAGCAGAACAGTTGCTTGCTGCAGGTGCAGACACACTATATTTCGGTGAAGAGCAATTTGGATTGCGTCTGCCTGCTTCATTTACACGAGAAGAACAGCGACAATTAGTAGAATTAGCACACAAGCATGGTAAAAAAGCAAATATTGCTGTAAATGGGATCATTCATCCTGAAAAAATGAAAAATGTACCTGAATATTTGGCTTTTTTAAAAGAAATAAACGTAGATGTGATCACAGTTGGTGATACAGGTATCATTTATACGATGAAAAAAAATCCTGAATTGCGTATACCGTATATTTATGATGCTGAAACATTAGTAACGAGTGCACGTCAAATCAATTTTTGGGCGAAAAAAGGCGCAGTTGGCGCAATACTTGCTCGTGAAGTTCCTTTTGAAGAGATGAAGGCGATGGAAGAAAAACTCGACATCCCTGTAGAAATCCTTGTGTATGGTGCTACATGCATCCATCAATCCAAACGTCCACTGCTACAGAATTACTATAACTATACGAAGCAAGACGAACAAAAAGATCGTGAAAGAGGTCTTTTTATCTCGGAACCTAAAAAAGAAGAGACACATTATTCTATTTATGAAGATAGTCATGGCACACATATTTTTGCCAGTAATGATCTAAATCTCTCGAATGAATTGAATGAACTTTATCAGCATCATTACCGTACATGGAAATTGGACGGGTTATTTACTCCAGGCGAAAATTTCGTGAATATCACTCAACTATTCGCCGAAGCAAAAAAACAAATTTTAGAAGGTAGCTGGGATCAAGCAAAAGCAGAAAAATTGACGAGCGAAATCAACAAATTACATCCTGAAAACCGTGAATTAGATACAGGATTCTTTTATATTGATCCTTCTGCTATCAAATAAGGAGTATGATGAATGAAATGACAGTAAAAAGAAAATTGAAACGTCCAGAAGTCTTAGCGCCAGCAGGAACACTGGAAAAGTTAAAAACAGCGATCCATTATGGAGCAGATGCAGTATATATTGGCGGAAATGCGTATGGTTTAAGAAGCCGTGCAGGCAATTTTACTTATGAAGAAATGGCTGAAGGGGTTGCTTTTGCAAAAGAACACGATGCAAAAGTGTACGTGGCTGCTAATATGGTCACCCATGAAGGAAATGAAGAAGGCGCTGGGGAATTTTTCCGCAGTCTGCGCGATGTCGGTATTTCTGCAGTGATCGTTTCTGATCCAGCTTTGATCGAAATTTGCGCGACAGAAGCTCCAGGTCTGCCGATCCATTTATCCACTCAAGCTTCAGCAACCAATTTTGAGACATTGGAATTCTGGAAAGAGGAAGGGTTGGAACGTGTCGTTTTAGCTCGTGAAGTTTCAATGGAGGAAGTGGCAGAGATCCGTAAAAATACGGATATCGAAATCGAAGCATTTATTCATGGAGCCATGTGTATCTCTTATTCTGGTCGCTGCACATTGTCCAACCATATGTCAATGCGGGATGCGAATCGTGGCGGATGCTCTCAATCTTGTCGTTGGAAATATGGATTGTTCGATATGCCTTTTGGTCAAGAACGAAATAGTTTGACTGATACAGGAGAAATTGAAGAAGAATTCTCGATGAGTGCAGTTGATATGTCCATGATCGAGCATATTCCAGAATTGATTGAAAACGGCGTAGACAGCTTCAAGATCGAAGGAAGAATGAAATCGATCCATTATGTATCTACAGTGTCAAACGTCTATAAAGCAGCTGTAGACAGCTATATGGAAGATCCTGAAAACTATGTCTGCAAACAAGAATGGATCGACGAGTTATGGAAAGTGGCACAACGAGAGTTAGCTACAGGCTTTTATTACAATACACCAACTGAAAACGAGCAATTATTTGGTGAACGTCGTAAAATCCCAGTATATAAATTTGTCGGTGAAGTATTATCTTATGATGAGGCAACACAGATTGCTACGATACGTCAGAGAAACTTATTCTCTGTAGGGGATGAAATCGAATTTTATGGTCCAGGGTTCAGTCATTTCAGTCAAACAGTCGAAATCATGCATAATGAAGAAGGGGAATCCATTGACCGAGCACCAAATCCAATGATGGTTTTAACCATGCCAGTCGCACAACCAGTGAAACCTGGAGATATGATCCGGAAACGTAAATAAAGAAAAAGCTGATACATCCTTGTTTCAAGCATCTTCGCATACAAAATCCAAGAAAAGTGTTACACTTGTTTTCTGTAGAAAAAGGATCGTTAAATAAAGGTTTTGATTGATCTCTTCAATAAGGAGGAACAAAATGCAAATATATGATTACATCGTAATTGGTGGCGGCTCTGGCGGTATTGCTTCAGCAAACAGAGCAGGGATGCATGGCGCAAAAGTTTTGCTGATTGAAGCAAATGAATTAGGCGGAACCTGTGTCAATGTCGGTTGTGTACCTAAAAAAGTCATGTGGCAAGCAAGTACGATTTTGGAAACAATTGAACGTGATGCTCCAAGTTACGGCATCCAAGCAGATTTAAAAAGTGTCGATTTCGCCGGTCTAGTAGAAAGACGAGAAAAATATATTGATTTTCTACACGGTGCTTACCAAAGAGGATTAGATAGCAATCATGTCGAGGCTATAAAAGGATATGCTACTTTTATCGATAGTCAAACGATCGAAGTAAACGGTGAAACTTATCATGCGCCTAAAATCTTGATTGCAACTGGAGGCCGTGCAAGCAAGATGAGCATTCCTGGTGGTGAGTACGCCATTGATTCAAATGGATTTTTTGAATTAAAGGAATTACCTAAGAGAGCAATTGTTTTAGGTGCTGGATACATCGCAGCTGAACTTTCAGGTGTATTTCGTGGTTTAGGTAGTGAAGTCATGTGGGCATACCGAAAAGAACGTCCACTTAGAACGTTTGATAACATGCTTTCGGACAATCTGATCCAAATGTACCAAGAAGCTGGGATCAAGACTTACGCACATCATATTGCTAAAGAAATCACTAAAAATGATGACGAATACACGGTGTTATTTGAAAATGGCGAAACCTTAACTGGCGATTGTGTCCTTTTTGCAGGCGGGCGTGTACCGAATACTGAAAATTTAGGTCTGGAAAATACAAATGTCGAATTGGACGAAAAAGGATTTATTAAAGTAGATAAATACCAAAACACAACGGATGAACATATTTTTGCAGTTGGTGATGTGATCGGTAAATTAGACTTGACTCCTGTTGCAATCGCAGCTGGCCGACGTTTGTCGGAACGTTTGTTTAATGGGAAGAAAGATTCTTATCTGGACTATAATCTTGTTCCGACAGTTGTCTTTACGCATCCACCAATTGCAACGATTGGTTTGACAGAAGAAGAAGCATTGGAAAAATATGGCGAAAATGAATTGAAAGTTTATCGTTCACGCTTTACTCCAATGTACTTTGCTTTGAATGATTATCGCCAAAAATGCGAAATGAAATTGATTTGCGTCGGAAAAGAAGAAAAAATTGTCGGCTTGCATGCTATTGGTGTAGGTGTCGATGAAATGCTACAAGGTTTTGCTGTGGCTATCAAGATGGGCGCAACAAAAGAAGACTTTGATAATACAGTAGCCATCCATCCAACAGGGGCGGAAGAATTCGTAACGATGCGATAATTTAATACTAGCAGTTCCAGCAGCTTTTTATTGAATAAATCAATGTAAAACCAGAAAATCAGTATACTGATTTTCTGGTTTTTTGTTTTTTAACTATTTATGTAAGATTGCTTCGATATTTTCCCAAAACGAATAAGTAGGGAAGTTGGATATTTTGATCATCTTCGTATTCAGCTGGTTCCTATCTAAAGGAAAGTCAGTCAAAACCAAATCATATTGATTGATCAACCGATAGTTCAAATCAAAAAAGCTATCCTGATATTCTTTTATTTCTTTTATCTCAGGAAATTTTTTAGTTAACAATTCCTTATATAAGAAACAAACTTTCGGTTCTTGAGAAGAAAGGATCATGACTGTATATGTCTTTTTTTTTTGGAATGATTCGATCAATAAGAGCTGGAGACAGCAAAACCAGTTCTTCCAGCAATTCTTCATATAATAGACGATTGGTTAGAATAAACGAATAATTTTCTTCCACCAATGCTTGTTCATAAAAAGAAAGAATGAGTGGATCCGATTTCAAGACGATCACAAAGAATTGTTTAAAGGAATTGGTTAGAAAAGGTAAAAACTCCTTCTTGAAAGAAATCAAATGATACAAGTAATTTAATTGCTGATCAGATAACATTGTATCAGTAGATAAAGAACGATAGAAATTTTGTGACAAGTTTCTTAATTTTTTGATTTCATGAGCTGGCGCCTTTACAGAAGCAAAATGGATCATTTGGCTGATTGGACGCAAAAGTTCACTAGCTGTTTCTTTAGTTAAATAGAAATGATAATTTTTCTCCATAACGGAGCAAAATGTAATGTTATTTTTCGTTCGCTCAAAAAATAAATCAATATCCATTTCGAGAGGTTGGCTTTTCAACTGATCGGATAATTTATGTTTCTTTCCGATCCGGATAATAGAAATCAAAAAATAATAAATCAAAAACAGCTGTTTGTGGCCAGATAGTTTGTTTAATGGAGGATAAAGTTTCATGTATCGTTTGATAGCTGCAGACAATATTTGGGAATGAGGAAGTTGATCCGGTGTATAGATCTCCTCAAATAAACTGCAGTAAAAAAAACGTATTTGTCTCTCCTCACCTTGAATATGTACATATGGAGTAGTGTGGATTCTAAAAAGAAATCCTCGCTTTTGAAAGGATTCATTCAGAAACATAATGATTCTGCGAATACTTGCTGTACTTAGAAATAACTGATCAGCTAGTTTAGCAATACAAGGTTCTTGCATCAAAATGATTTTCAACAATTGTATATGGCTTGAATGTTTTAAGATAGTACTCGTGATGCTTTCTAAATTATATTCACAAGGTAATCTCAAAGAAACTTTCTGTTGCTCGTCGATATGAATAGATGCCGGAGAATGAACAAAATTAAATGCGGCAATATCAGATAAGAGTGTTTTTTTTGTTACAGCAATTTTCTTCGCTAAGTCTTCTAAATAAAATGAATCCATACTCAAAAGCATGGCTAATCTTAACTGTCTTTCTGATAATTTTTCAAGCATAGTTATATCTTCTGTCATATTTCCATCTGCGTTTTTTAAGAAATAATAGATAAAACGCTCCTTCACTTCCTTTCTTTTCTTTTCGGTCGTTCTTAACCATTATCCCACGTTATAGAGAAAATTAATTCATTTGTATGTTTGTTCAACAATTTTAAGCAACAGGCAGAATAAACAGCAAAAACAGCAAAAACAGAATGCTTTGACCTCATATTTTTGTTAATTAAAATAACTAAATAACCATAAAATGAATAGTTGGATGTTTTTTATTTTTGTTATTTTTAATTATGTATTTATAAATCATTATTGTACTCTCTATATTTACAGTAAAAAAATAAAACATAAATAAAAAGCTTAGATAGAAATATCATGCTTATGTTCTTTAGATTATTGTTATTTAAAATAGCAAATATAACTACTGAATGAAAACTAAACCAACTATAATTTTAATTATTTTATATAAAATTGTTTTTTTATTTATATCTTCGAGGGTTGAAAATGATATTTCAAGGGAGTTGCTCTTCATTCGATTTTTTGTTTCCGAAAATAAAAGATCGTTTTCTTTTATTTTTTTGATAAATACTCCCTTAGATATAGTTATTTATACTGTTTATCCAAAAATAATAATTATAACATACAAAAACAGTTTTTAAGAAACAGGTTTTCCAAAATAGAAAAAAAATAATACTAAATTCTAGCGTAAATAACTGTAGGATAGATTTAATAGCAAACGAGAAAAGGGGAAGTAAAAAATGGTAGGATTTTTGGAAAAACAACTAGAGAGACAAATCATGCTGATCTGCTTGTTAAGCATGGATATGGCTGAGATCAACGACCTTGCGGAAGAGCTAAAAGTGACGGATAAAACAATTATTGCAGATATTGATAATTTTAATTCTTCTTGTTTTCCTGCGTACATCGAGGTCAATCAGTATAAAGAAGTAACGTTGAAAATACCCAGTAACCTCAATTTAGATGATATTTTTATCAAGATCCTAAATAATTCTATCTATATAGAAGTCTTAAAATACATTCTGATTTCAGAACCGTCTTTAACTGAGATTTCAGCTAAATTATTTTTGAGTAAGACAAGTGTCAGGAGAATCATTACCAAAATAAATACGTACTTTTCAAAAGAAAGATTAGATATACAAATCATCTTAACCACCAGACTACAAATCATCGGTGATGAAATCTATATTCGCAAATTTTTCTCAAGTATGTTCAAAGAAATCTGCAAAGAAAAAGATCTTCCTTATTTTGAAATGATTTATAAAATGTTGAAACGCTGTTTGATCAAGCAAGGACGGGATGCTAGCTCTTCTAAAATCATTTATACAGTCTATTATATTTTTACTTCGATCATTCGAATCGGGAACGACCATCTGATTCCCAAAGAGGAACTGGCAGATCGGCCAGCTGTCGTTGACTCAATTATGGAAACGATCAAGAGCGATACCGTCTTCTGCACGCTTATCAATCAAAATTATAAATTTGTGATCAGTAGAGAAAATATAGAAAATATTTTGAGCCCATATCTCAGTCTGCTTTTTACCAATCCAGCTGAAACAGATGAGTATATGCTCAGAAGAGTAGAACTGTTTCTTAAACATTTCTATTATCTTTCCAATATCAATGAAACGGTCACAACTGAAAAGGTTTTGCATTTCACCAGTTTTATTACCTTTTATAAAGAATTGACTTTTTTCAAAGTCAGCTATGCAGATATCTTTTATAAGAAAATCCTGAAGAAAAAAGTCCAGATATGGGAAGCTTATCAAAGTGCATTGATCATCTCTAACTTATCCTCTGTACGGAAAAATGAACTTTTGTTAAAAGAATTACTGTTGGAGCTGATTGTCTCTTCGAATGAATTACTGCATCGAGTGGAGCCAAAACTAAAAGAACGGTCTATTTTGTTATTAAGTTCACAAGAAATGGGACTTCCTATTTTATATAAGAACTTGATTTTGAATAAGTACCCTTCTTTTAAGAAAGTCGATATTTATGAAAAAGATGTTTTTTCTTTAGACTATACACTGATCAACCAATATGACCTAGTATTGACCGATGTGAATTTGAATTTGAATTGCATATCTTCTGCCATTCTGAAAATTTCTAAAGTACCGACGGATGCTTTCTGGCATAATTTGGAAACGTTTCTTCATTCTACTTGAAAAAAGAGTTGCCAATAAATTATTATTTCGGAAAAAGTAGGTGTGGTATAGACAATTTTCAGCGTTAAGATAAAAACAAAAACACTGGAGGAACGAAAATGAAAGAGTTAATCGGTTTATTTTGTATTTTATCCTTTACGTTCAGAATATTGGCCTCAATGATCAAAGCATTGTATTACGTGGCAAGAACCCTTGTTTTATTACCAGTCGCAGGATACAAGTGTTACAAAGAATGCAAAGCCAACAAAAGAGAGAGTAATCTTTCAAATATTTCATCTACATCATCAAGGGAAAGCAATAGACAATATGGGACTATTGCCAATCGGATATCAGATGCTTCCAAGGATGCAGACAAGACAAATAAGTTAAAAAACGAACCGATTTTACCCAAGAACAAGCAACCTTAACAGCTAAATTAAAAGGAATTAACCAGAGCGCTAAGCTAATATCTCAAAAGCCATCAGTTCAAGAAAATTCTCGTCAAGTTCGCTGATACGAATCAAAAAAAAATAAGGGGCTGTGACAAAAGTCTTGTCACAGCCCTTATTTTCGAATAAACGGTGTTCCAGAAGTAGCTTCTTC
>NZ_KV833978.1:22722-65382 GCF_001837725.1 Enterococcus sp. HMSC072F02 | reverse complement strand
TCGTAAACTCCTTCTTATTTCTTGAAGCTGACTACTTCTGTCACAACCTCTTCAAGTCGTTAAATGGCTTGTACAACGATCGTTAGTAATAAACCCAATACATAGCTAGCATTGAATAAGACCATATTTTTGATGGAATAGCTGAAACTGATAGGTTGGGGTAATGTTTGCTTGAATTGATCTAAATGCTTCTTCACAATTGGAAAAGTCAAGAAGGTGACTAAGATCGGCCATTCATAGATACCACTCAACAATCCCATCAAAATCACAAAATAGCAAGCATACATCAATAGCTGGAATAAGACTGTTCCTGCTGGGCGTCCGATATAAAAAACCAGTGTATAGCGATGATTTTCAATATCGCGGTCAAGATCTCGCAAATTATTAGCTAACATGATATTGGCAATCGTAAACACCAGGGGTAAAGAGGCTAAGACAATTGCTGCTATAGCCCAAAGGTTTCCTACCAAAGCAAATTGCCCGGATGAAAAGTTGATCGTCAGATCATAGACATCCGAACCGAATGTATTGACATAAACGACCATGGCAAAAATCCCAAGTCCCATAGTCACCCCGCTGAAGATTTCCCCTAAAGGCATTCGAGACAAGGGAATTGGACCGAATGTATAGAATACTCCGATAAAACAACAGATAAATCCCATCAAAAGCAAAAGCCAACCCGTATTGATCGTTAAAATAACGCCAATAACAAAAACAAATGCGATCATCGCTAAAATCATGTTTCGGATCAATACAGGGGATAGATTTCTGCGACCAATGACGTTTTCTTCATACTTATATACTTCAGAATGAGCTTTTTCATAATCCATGTAATTATTGATCGCGGTAGTCGCTAAATCAAAAACTAGCATCCCAATAAAAAATAAAAAAGTGTTTAGCCAATGTATCTCGTGAAAAAAAGCGATAGAGAATAATACCCCTACCGCAAAAGGAAATACACTAGCCACCTTTGTTCGTATTTCAACTACTTCTAAAAAGATTTTTAGTGTCATGGTTCGTGCTCCTTATTTTAATTCAGAACGGTCACCCATCGCGTAATGGGAATCCTCAGATAATTTGAAAGTGTCTTTAATTGGATCGGTCACATATACTTTATCATCTTTCGTTACGAAGATTGCTTCCGTCCCATTGTTCAATTCGCTTTCGACATATTCCAGACCTTTTTTCACACCCATTGAAAAGACTGCTGTAGACAGACCGTCACCATCGATCGATTTATCTGTTATGATCGTGACACTTGCGATATCGTTGTCGAACGGGTAACCCGTTTTTGGATCGAACAAATGATGGTATTTTTTGCCATCTACTTCTAAATAGCGCTCGTAAATTCCAGAAGTAACTAACGTTTTGTTCCGTTCTTTGATAGAACCTAGAACAGAGCCACGAGCCATATTCGGATCTTGGATGCCAACTGTCCAGTCTTGATTTTCGCCTCTTGGGCTGTATCCTAAGACATAGACATTCCCACCTAAGTCAACGATAGCAGTAGTCACACCTTGTTTTTTCAAGACTTTTACTACTTCGTCCGTAATGTAGCCTTTGGCGATTGCACCTAAGTCGATGATCATCCCTTTTTCTTTTAGATAGACCGTTTTTTCTTTGTCATTTAGTTCGATCTTATGATAATCCACTAATTTCAATGCCTGATCGATTTCTTCTTGTGAAGGTTTTCTGGCGTCATCAAAACCGATTCGCCATAATTGAGTGATCGCACCAATTGCCATATCGAATCCGCCTTGAGAATCTTGGCTGTATTCATAGGCTCGTTTGACTAACGTGTAGACGTCGTCAGAAACTTTTACTGGTTTGATACCATCTTGTTCATTCACTTCATCGATCTCGGAACCTTTTTGATTGATCGTGATTTTATCACCAAGTTCTTTTACTCGATCAAAGGCAGGTTTCAATGCTGATTCTTTGCCTTCATCATACACACGGATACGAACGTAAGTCCCTAACAAGAACTGTTCATCAGAGTACGGATCTTTTAAGATCTTGGTAGATGCTGAACTTTCAGTGGTTGTATTTTTTGTTGAGTTAGTGCAGCCAGTTAGCACCATAAAAGAGATGCTCAGTGTGATTAAGGAAAATAGTAGTTTTTTCCGCATTGTTTTCCTCTCTTCATTTTGAAAGGTGAGACGACTGCCTAACCTGGCTATCGTCCCACCCTCCAACTTTTATTCGTATGATTATGTGATTATTTTTCTGTTACGATATTATCTACTTCGATTGTTTGAGTGTCGCCTTTTTCAGCTGCATTCACTAATTGTTGTGCATACATGATGAATGAATGTGAGCTGTGTGTAGCACCTGTAACAACTTCTACATCAGCTGGTGAGCCGTCTTCTTCACCCATTGCTTTGACGAATTCATCGTTAAGAGTAGGGATGTAAGTTTTTGGTTCTGTCCCGCTTTTGGCTTTCATGTTTTCATTGTATTCTGTATCATCTTGTTTTGATTTGCCGTCTTTGTCGATATAATCAAAGTTTGATTCAGTTACTTTGCCGCCAGCAACTGTCATTTCGAATTGCACACGGTAGCCGTTAGAGTAGTTCTTTTCTTCTAGCTTGTAAGTGCCGTCTTTCAAATCAGCACCATTGTCGATTTCGATTGTATCTGTGTTACCAGCTTGAGCAGCTTGGATCAATTGTTGTGCGTAGTTTTGGAAGCTTTCAGATGAGTGAGTAGCTCCAGTTACGACTTCCACACCGCTTGCGCTTTGTGCTTTTAAGAATTGGTCATTCAACTCAGGAATGTATTTTTCTGGATTTGTGCCAGATTTAGCTTCCATGTTTTTGTTGTATTCTGCATCTTTTGTTTTTGATTCGCCGTTTTCATTGACGTTATCATATTTTGATTCAGTGATTTTGCCGTCTTTTACAACCATTTCAAAGACTGCGCGGTAACCATTTGAATAATTTTTTTCTTCTAATTTATATGTGCCGTCTTGCAAGTCTCCGCCAGCAACAACTTTTGCAGATGATTCTGTTGTGCTTTTTGCAGTCGAAGATTGTGCTGTAGATGATTCAGAAGAAGAATTTGAACTTCCGTTGTCATCTGCGCCGCAAGCGCCTAACACTAGAGCTGAAAATGCTAACACGGCAAATCCAGTTACAAAACGTTTTTTCTTCATTTTAATACCCCACCATTCCATTTTTAGTCCACAATTTTTCTTTGTGATTCATTATACATTCGTACCATACTATGATGACCGAGTTGCATGAAGTAGCTGGCGGACGTGTAGAACCAGAAGCAATCCAATACGATCTGCAGCATTTGTTTGCTCGTCAAAAGAATGTACAGCTTGTCACAGACACAGTTGTCGGTATCGATAAAGAACAGAAAATCGTCAAGACCAAATTAGGTTCCTATCCTTTTGATCAGCTGATCCTTGGAATGGGCGGAGAGCCGAATGACTTTGGTACACCTGGTGTCAAAGCACACGGATTCACTCTTTGGTCATTTGAAGACTCTGTAAGGATTCGTGAACATATTGAGAAAACAGTAGCAAAAGCTGCATTGGAACCAAATGATGAGTTGCGTAAAGCCATGCTGACTTTCGTTGTCTGTGGTTCTGGGTTTACCGGTATTGAAATGATTGGGGAACTGATCGACTGGAAAAATCGCTTAGCCAAAGATTATAAGTTGGATCCAAACGAGATCACACTGATGGTCGTAGAGGCAATGCCGACGATCTTAAATATGTTAGACCGAAATGATGCTGCAAAAGCTGAACGCTATTTGCGTAAGCACAATGTAGAATTATTATTGAACGCACCAATCGTAGAAGTGGCTGCGGATCATATCAAGCTGAAGGACGGACGCAACATTCCGACCCACACACTGATTTGGACAGCTGGTGTTAAAGGAACTTCTGATGCTGCTGATTTTGGATTAGAAGCAGCACGCGGACAGCGGTTGATCGCCAATGAATACATGCAGGCAAAAGGCTACGAAGATAAAAACATCTATATCATCGGTGATTTAGTCTTTTATGAAGAGTTTCCAGGAACACCGACACCGCAAATCGTCCAAGCTGCTGAACAAACAGGACACACAGCCGCAGCGAATATCGTGGCTTCGATCAAAGGCGGAGAAAAGCATAAATTTAAAGGAAACTATCAAGGATTTATGGTTTCTATTGGTGCTAAATGGGGGGTAGCTAACCTATTTGATAAGATTCATCTAAGCGGATTTTTAGCTATCGTAATGAAACATATCGTGAATTTGAAATACTTCTTTGATATTCGTTCTGGTTATTATATGTTCCAATATTTAATGCATGAGTTTTTCCATATCAAAGACGATCGCAACGTGACTCGAGGACATTCTTCTCGTTACGGCAACGTTTTATGGAGTGTGCCACTTCGTATTTTCTATGGTTTAGTTTGGTTCGTTGAAGCTTCCAAAAAAATCATCGGGAATGGTGAAGTGTTCAAACCAAGTACTTGGTTTGGTGAAGGATCATGGTTCACTGGAAACAGTGTATTCCCTTGGACATGGGAATATAACGTAACAGATGTTGCCAGTGGTGCTTCTGCTGCTGGAGATGCAACGACAGCTGCTAGTGGAGCAGGGGCAAGTGCCGGAGAAGCAGCGACTCATGCTGCACATTTCGGTTTGAGTTATGCATACGGAGAAGAACCAACGGCTGTGATTGAGAAGTCACCAGACTGGTTCACAAAGATCATGCAAGTGATCATGCCAAATAATGATGTAGCAATGTTCTTCCAGAAATTCATGGTATTCTTTGAAATCGCCTTGGCATTAGCATTGATTGCTGGGTTATTCACATGGCTATGCAGTGCGACAACGATCGTATTAGTGATCATGTTCTGTTTATCAGGTATGTTTTACTGGGTAAACATTTGGTTCATTTTTGTTGCTTTCGCATTGATGAACGGTTCCGGTCGTGCGATTGGTTTGGATCGCTGGGTGATTCCATGGCTACAACGTACACTAGGCAATTGGTGGTACGGTAGACCAAGTGCCCAATACGGCAAGAAATAAATAGACCAAAATAGATGAACAACGTTACTTGAATGCAAGATTTCAATAGAAAGGGGCTGAGGCAAACCGTCGCAGCCTCCTTTTTATGTAAAATAAAGGAATAAGATGCCCGAGATAAGCCTCCACGCTTAAAGCAAGACGCAGGTGTCACAACCTCTTGATATAAATGGTGTTCCACCTGCTGCTTCTCGGTAATAAGCCCTAAGAATCAGAAAACATGGAAAGCTGTTTTCTATTCTTCGTTCTTATTACTCAAAGCAAGGCGCAGGTGTCACAACCTCTTGTTTTTATGCTAAAATTGGGTGAGTTAATCTGGAAAAAGGAGAACAAAAATGAGCCTTAAAGAATTTGCTGAAAAAAGTCTGCTCAAACCTTGGGATGTTTTTATAATTTTTCTTTTGACTGTTCTTTCTTTTTTACCAGTCATGATTTTTGGTCTTCAGCAAAACACCGCAACAGCAGAAAAAGAAGCGGTATTGCGTGTGGATGGCACAGAAATCAAAACATTCCCTTTGATGGCTGGAGAAAAGAGCTACACATATACTTACAAAGATAAACACGGAGATTATAACTTGATTGAGATAGATGGCGATCGAGTACGGATAAAAGAAGCAGATTGCGATGACCAGATCTGCGTACGTCGAGGCTGGGCAACGAAAAATGGCGAAACCATTGTTTGTTTACCACATAAATTAGTGATCGAGGTCCGATCAACAGATGGGGGTGACGAAGACAGTCTGATTTATTAGACCTTCACACACCATGAGCAAATTACAAAAAATGATTTATATTTCGCTACTTGTTGCACAAGGAGTGATCATTGGCTTACTGGAAAATATGATCCCTTATCCTTTTGCTTTTGCGC
This sequence comes from Enterococcus sp. HMSC072F02, assembly GCF_001837725.1. Classification (NCBI taxonomy): domain Bacteria; kingdom Bacillati; phylum Bacillota; class Bacilli; order Lactobacillales; family Enterococcaceae; genus Enterococcus; species Enterococcus sp. HMSC072F02. Next base: position 59,486 of record NZ_KV833978.1, on the reverse strand, counting down.
CTGGGGCAAAACTGGGATTAGCCAACCTGATCACGATCGTTGCGATTTTTACCATGAAAAAACGGGACAGCTTCTTGTTATTGTGGCTGCGACTATTTCTGACTACCTTGCTAGGTGGAACGATTTCTACGTTCCTTTATAGTATGAGCGGTGCGCTGCTTAGTTATTTTGGGATGTTATTGGTCAAGCAATTAGGTCCCAAACGTGTCAGTATCATCGGAATCAGTGCGGCCGGCGGGTTCATGCATAATGTCGGTCAGCTTTTGATGGCCTCTTTCATTGCGCAATCATGTACAGTCATGCTGTACTTGCCAGTCCTTTCCGTTCTGGGAATCTTGTCAGGAATCGCTATCGGGATCGCGGCGAATTATCTTTTACGACATGTGCAGACACTGCAACGATTCCAAAAAGATTATGAGCAGGGAACCAAACAACAATGGAGCCCGATGTTTACTAAAAAATAATCGTCACACAAGGAGTTTTTTTATGAAGCTACATCCAATGTGGGAAAACTATCCTGCTTTAAGTAAAGAATTGACAGAAACACTAAAACGGATGGAAGAAACTGTCCGTCTGAAAAACAAACCTGTCGAACAAGCAATCAAAGAAACGATCCATGCCGGCGGAAAACTGTTGCGACCTGCCTATCAGTTACTGTTCTCACAATTTGGACCAGAGCAAGACCGGGACAAAGCCATCGCTTTGGCAGCTTCCATCGAAATGCTCCATACGGCCACACTGATTCATGATGATATCGTTGATGAAGCAGATCTGCGACGTGGTCAGCCTAATATCCGTAGTCAGTTTGGGAATGTCGTTTCTGTCTATGCAGGAGATTATTTATTCGTCTGCTGTTTTAAACTATTGTCTGATTACTCGACTTCCCTGAAAAGTCTTCAATTGAATTCTCGCAGTATGGAAAAAGTATTGAACGGCGAATTAGGGCAGATGGATGATCGCTATAATTATGAACTTTCTGTAAAAGAATATTTGGAGAATATCTCAGGTAAGACAGCTGAATTGTTCCAACTAAGTTGTTCTGTTGGCGCTTTTGAAAGTGGAACAAGCGAGCGTTTCGCAAAAAAAGCAGGAGATATCGGACTTTCTATCGGGATGGCCTTCCAGATTATCGATGATATTTTGGATTATACAAAAGAGAGTCAGGAAATCGGGAAACCTGTACTAGAAGACATGCGTCAAGGAGTCTATTCTTTGCCATTGATCTATTCTTTGCAAAAAAACAAACAGAGTTTACTGCCTTATTTAGAGAAGAAAACGGAAATGACAGAAGAAGATGTTGAAGCCGTACGCAAAATCGTTGAACGTACAGGAGGTGTGGGAGAAGCTAAGAAATTAGCAGCAGCCTACACCGAAAAGGCGTTGAAAGAAATCAAGAAATTACCTGATACCTCTCTTCGAACGAGAGAAAACCTTTTTTCCCTTACTCAATTGATTCTAGACCGCAAAGACTGAATAGAATTTGGTGCAACACGTGGATAAATTCCTAAGGATGAAATCTGCGTGTTTTGGATCACTTGAAATGGATTTTTTGATGTTAACAAGCAAAAATAAAGAGCAACGTCGCTAACTGACGTTGCCCTTTATTTTTTATCTCGGATCATTTTTTTATCTTTTCGACTTCTTATGACTCATGAAAGTGATTCTTAAACCGATTACAAGTAATATAACGCCTGCGACTGTTATCCAATTATTTGATTGACTTCCAGTTTTAGGAAGTACTTTTTTTGATTTGTTTAAATGATCATCGCTTGTTTTATTAGTTAAGTTGACGTTCGTCTTGTTATCCGAACTTGTTCTTGGGAAAGAGACACTTGCATGACGACTATCACTTGTGATAAATGTTGTATCTGCCGTATCGGTACTGTCACTTATTGTTCGAGTAGTATCTGAGCTATCGCTTGTAGTCGTTGTAATTAGGTATGACGCAGATCACTGTACCTTATGACGTGAAATGGGGAAGTACGATTTCCTTGAGAGGACTTGGTGATCGTACAGCAGGAGCATACAGTTTGACGAGAAGCGTTGATGGTACACTACGTCTGTATTCAACTTTTGGGGATAACCGAGCGAACTTAGATACACAAGTTCATCCTTATTATGGAAGTAGTGTCTATTATTCGATCGAAGTACTAGACGGAGAAACAAGCACCTATCAATATGAAGTCACGGGTAATGCGGTTATCAGGAATGCAATCAATGGATTCAATCAAGGCGATCCGTTAGAGGTTTCCGCTGGGAATATCATTAAAGTTTACCATGCGGAATCCAACACCCGAAGCAGACTGATGGTAAATGAAGTTGCGGAAAACTATACATTCGGCACCCTTTTCTCTTATTATCGAGTGACTGACAATGGCTTAGTTCCAATCAAACAGTTGGAAGCCGAAGCAGTTCCTCAGACATTTAACTTAGGTGAAAGCGCCGATGAACGCAATCTAAAGGAATTGGTTAGAAATGTACGAGTAAATGGCACAGTCGTAGACGCAAGCGAGTATGAAGTCACCTTACGTTCAGAACTTGATACGTCATTGATTGGTACGCGTGAAATCGATATTGAAGTCCGTACAACTGATGGACTAGGTATCGTACAACTGACAGTTCCTTATGAAGTGAAGTGGGGGAACTCGATCATCGCCCAAGATCAGGCAGCAAACTCTGATAAGACAGTAGCTGTTCTGTCATTGACCGAAGAGAATAATTTGCCAAAACTGACAGCTACGCAAGGAGACGGACTTGATTCTTTCAGTCCAGTAGCCTCTGCACCACAAGCAGTATTTTATCGAGGTGATCTTACTTCACCAAGATTCTCCCTTTTGACCAATAACTTGGCTGTGGACGCACAAACACTGAGAAGCAATTGGAACAATGTTCTTAGACAAAATGAATTAGCCTATGGTGATGTGCTTTCTTTTGAAGTTTTCGATTCTGCGGGGAATAACCTACTTGGAAATAAAACAGCTGTCTCAAGAAATGAACAGTTAGTAAAAGAAGTAATCGGTCATCCACAAGCTTTTTACGAACTGACAGCTAATGGGTTCAATCTTCTACGTATCAACCAATTAAAAGTAGAAACGCAAACCATTGAAAGTGGATTGACAGAAGAGGAATTAAGTCAAAATATCGAATCTTATCTGTCAACTGACGGATTCGATACGATCCATGTGACAAAGTTCATCCAATATCCTGACACAAGTAAAGCTGGAACAAGTAACGGGATCATCGAAGTAGAAGAAACATTAGCGACAGGTGGCACAGCTACGTATAACTATACGGTACCATTTATCGTGGAGAACTCGACGGAATGGATCGATGTCAAGATTCCTAAAAAATTGCTTTTTGGAACGACTGACGCAAATAGTTGATGGGCTTTTTGAGTATTATCGTGTAGGGTTAGGCTTTGACTGCGATGGACTTGATAGATTTGAATTCTTAGCTCTGTTACTAGCGTTTTGAGTTAAGTTATCTAATGCTGCGTGGGTGGATTTTCGTCTGGTTTTTACCTGATGAGAGGTTAGGCTTTTAGAAAGGCTCTGTTTGTAGTCCTCAACTGCTTTTTGTAATTTTTGAGGTGGATTTTCTAGTTTCGCCATCTCTTTCCTAGCATTCCAACCTAAAGATTGATCAGCTCTGAGTGCATTATCAATTTTTACTTGAGTAGTTACGTAATTTTGTATTGCATTTGTGATCTTATTTTTGTTAAAAAGTCTATTCATGAATGTATCTACCTTTTTACATTGTTTTAAATTATTTGTTTGTTTAGCTAGCAGCGACTTAAAATCATTTAAACTGGTCTCTTGTTTTGCCTCTTGTTTTTTAAATGATTGTTCTTTTTGCTTCTGTTGTGTCTTTTGTTTCGCCATTGTTTTTCTAGTATTATCAAAGGTCTTTAATATTTCTGGTGCTCGTGTTTTCAGTTCTTCTCGTAATTTTGATGCTTTTAATTCTGCCTTCGCATATACCTTGTTATCTTCAACTATTTTGTATTCAGGTGTATGTTTTCCATGTTTGGGTGTACTTTCCATAACATTTATATTATCTCGGAGTTGTGCTACAAGATCTTTTGTTGTAGGATCTTTAATCTCATTGATCATTTTATCTAATAGTGTTTCTTGCCTATAATCTGGTGAATTTGCAATATCTTCTTTTGGCATGTCAATTCCTCTTTTCTTTTTTTATTTGTATCTTTGTATTCACTTTATCATGCTTTCTTTTTGTTTTTGTTCCGTCTTTTTCTAAGGTGGAAAATATCTGGTACGGTTTTCTGATATTTTCCATAAAAAATAAAACAAGGGGCTCCTTTATGAAAAAAGATTCGTACCGATTTTTTTCAATCCTCATTTATCCTTGTTGTCAAAGGCTTTTTTTCTTCGTATCATTCTTTTTTATTTTTAGAAATTATGGTCCCAAGGCATGAAAAAAAACATGTTATAGTAAAAACATAAGTGAAGTTGGCAGAGGAATCAGCCGATTTTTACTGTCTATCTAAGCGAAAAACAGCTGTCCACAAAAATCAAATCGAGGAGGATGCATTTGAAAAAACTCATCACTAATTTAACACGTACAGATGTTTCGCCCCTGATTCTTCGGTTAAAAGGAGAGAAACATGCATTTACGTTTGAAGACATCGAAAAAGAAAGCGGGATAAAATTGACGAGCGCAGACAAATTTTTGATCCGTTCTGTCGCAGAGAAAAAATTCAAAATGCAAGTGGTGTGCGAAGCACCGGAGAACCAGCTGAAGTTCTTTCCAAAAGCAAAAGAACTTTCTTGATCACTCTATTTATTGTTCTATCTATGTAGCAAACAGGAAAAAATAACAAATATGTTATTAAAAGTGTTGCAATCGCATACAAAAAGAGTAAAAAACAAAATAGTCCTTTATTATAGGAGATGGAAACACGAGAATGTCAGACAGGGGGGATGGGATGCGTTGATTTTTTAGTTGTAAGTTGGTTGCTACATAGATAATAAAGGGGGAGTAATTGGATTGAAAAAGAAAATCATTGGTAGTCTATTACTATCAACGCTAGTGTTGACGAGTATGATAAATATGTTCATCAATGAAGATTTGCAAGCGGAAAATCACGTGCTCAATATCAGTCGCACGCTTCAAGAAGAAAAGGTGAACGATCTCAATCCTGGGGGAGAAGATGGTATCGGCAATGCCTGCCACTGATAGTCATCGAAAACTATCGCGCAGGTTATATCGGCTCTATCGACATCGTTCCTCAATAAAAAAGAACGATGAGAAGATAGATATTTTTTAGGAAACAAGCACATAACTTATGATCGCATAAGTATTTTCACACAGGACTAGCAAATAGTCCTGTGTGGGTATCATAAAAAAACTGAATAGAAACAATAATCAGCTTTACCACCATTGATAGAAAAGAGATAGAAAACCGAGAAAAGGAATCGGTCCTCTATCTCTTTTTGCTGTACAAACGCATGTTTCTCCTGTTTTTTGCATGGATTCCTTTAAAGAAAGTGTACCATGCTTTCTTGATACGTTTAGAACACCTTTTTCTAGAGGATAGAAAAAGGTAAGTCAAGAGAATAAGGAGAGTCGTTTGAAGAGAACTCAGAAAAAAGGACACTGTATGAGATCAGGTGTCCTTTTGTGAAATCTGCTATTATTGCGTACGGATAGATGTGAGACTGATTTCGCCAGAAGACAAACTCATTTCCTGTTCATTTGTTTGGACGATCAGTTCGCCATGATCACCGATTTCTTTTGCAAGACCGACATAAGTCGTTCCTTTCTGATTGAACGACACGGTTTTTCCCAATACGAATGATTTTTCTTTATAGAAGTCCAATGCTTTTTTCGGTTGAGAAAGATAGGTGAACAATTTCTGCCAGATTTTGCTGATTAGCTGATTCCTTGTGATACTCGCTTGTCCATCAGGAAAGACAGAGGTGGCTTTTTCTTGGAGATCAGCTGGAAAATGATTTTGAGGAACAGAAAAATTCAGCCCGATCCCGATGATGATATGACTGATCCTGCCGCTTTCCATATCACTGACTGCTTCAGATAAAATCCCACAGACTTTTTTTCCATCCATGTAGATGTCATTGACCCATTTGATCGAAGCAGAACGACCGGTAACAGATTCAATGGCTTTCACACAGGCACTGGCTGCGATGATCGTATATTGAGGCAGTTCATCAAACCGTTTGTCTGGATGGAGTAAGAGACTCATGTAGATTCCTCGTCCAGGTTCGGCAAAAAAAGGTCGTCCAAAACGTCCACGAGCTTGTTCTTGTGTATCAGCAACAAATAACTTCGAAACAGAATCTCCGTGAGCTGCTGCCAATTTGGCATCTTTCATCGTAGATTCAGAAGTCAACATCGTTTGTACCTTCAAATCGGGAATAAAAGACCGTAGCTCTTGCTGGATTTCTTTTGCATCTAGTACGTCAGAGGGCAGGTAACGATACCCTGTAGGCCCGTGCTCAAAACGATAGCCTGCCTTTTCCAATTCTTTGATGGCTTTCCAAATACTTGTCCGGGAAACTTCCAGTTGCTGTGCTAACTTTTCTCCGGAAAGAAAATCTGGTGTCTCTTTCAATAAATGAAGTACTTTGTCTTTTGTTGTCATGGCACCAAGCTCCTTTCTCATCCATTCTATCAGGAAGAAGGAGAGAACAAAATAGTTTTCGAAGAAACAACGGTTGATACATAAAGCAAAAACGAAAGAAGAAAAGAGAAAAAAGAAGAGGGTGGGCGTTCATTTTTTGTCCCAGCCTCGTTCTGATTATGAAGATAAAAGTACTTGATCGTCTTTCAATGTCGTGCCGCTGTTTTGTTTGAACAACGCCAATAGTTGAGGTACTGTGAGCTGCTGTTTTTCCTCTTGCTGGATATCGACGACGATCCTTCCTTGATGAAGCATGATCAGTCGATTTCCATAGCGGATCGCGTCTTCCACGTCATGTGTGACCATGAAAGCAGTGAGATTCTGCTCGGTGATCAGCTTTTCTGTCAAGTCCATGACAGTTTTGGAAGTAGCCGGGTCAAGCGCTGCGGTGTGTTCATCTAATAAGATCAGTTCTGGACGCTGTAATGTGGCCATTAACAGCGTGATGGCTTGACGTTGTCCCCCAGACAGCAAACCGATTTCTGAGGATAAACGATTTTCCAAACCCAAATTCAGCCGAGCCAGCTGTTCTTTGAAAAATTTTCGGTCTTGCGGTTTGACACCACGGAAGAAGCCGCGCTTTTTTCCTCGTTTCATAGCAAGAGCAAGATTTTCTTCTACCGTTAAACGAACGGCTGTCCCTAGTTTAGGATCTTGGAATACGCGACTGATGGATTTCGAACGTTCGACAACGGATTTTTTCGTGATATTTTTTCCATTCAATAAAATCTGTCCCTGATCGACAGAAAATGTACCGGCGATGCTGTTCAGCAAAGTAGATTTACCAGCCCCATTTCCGCCGATGATCGTCACGAAGTCGCCGGGTTCTAAGGAAAGATTAATCCCTTTCAGGACATAGTTTTCGTTGATCGTTCCTTTTTCAAAGGTATGATGGAGATTTTCCAATGTTAAGACGTCATTCATTTGACACTACCGCCTTTCTTCTTTTGAGATAAATGGAATTTTTGCTGAATCTGCGGGAAAGAAAGACAGATCACTAGCACGAAAGCAGAAGCAAGTTTCGAATCACTTGGTTCAACATTCAGTTCGAAGACTAACGCTAAAATAAAGCGGTAAATGACCGCACCTAAAACGACAGTCAAGAGACGGAGCAATAGTGGCTGGTTACGTAACAAAACTTCTGCGATGATAATAGAAGCTAGTCCAATCACGATCGTTCCAATACCAGAATTCAAATCAGCAAAGCCGTTGTTTTGCGCAAGCAAGGAGCCAGAAAGAGCAATGCATCCATTAGAGATCATATAACCGATGATCTTCATATTATCGGTGTTGATCCCGTTTGCTTCGCTCATTGCCAGATTATCGCCAGTTGCACGAATGGCAAGACCTGTTTCTGTACGTAAGAACAAAACAAGTAAACATACAACGATCAAAGCAAAAAGCAGACCGACGATCAGTACAGCGTTGTCTTTTGTTATGCCGAATGACTCGACCCAATGAAAGATCGTTGGCTGACCCAATAAAGAGATGTTCGGCGCACCCATCACACGGGATGTGACAGAGTATAAACCAGTCATGGTGATGATCCCTGCAAGAAGGGCGGGGATTTTTAATTTTGTGTGAAGCAGTCCGGAAACAAGCCCTGCTGCCGCACCCCCTAAAAAGCCTAGAAGACAAGCTGTCAATGGGTGATAGCCATTTGTAATACTTACTGCCGCGATCCCTGCGCCTAAAGGAAAGCTTCCTTCAGCAGTCAAGTCGGCAATGTCCAAGATACGGAAAGTGATATACACACCAATCGCAAGCAGGGCCCATAAGACCCCTTGCGATGCAGATGATAAGAAAAGAGAGAGCAGATTTGTCATGAGAATCCTCCTGTGTTTTATTCAGCTTCTTTGATGCTGTCTGGATTGATACCTAATGCTTTGGCCATGTCTTTATTGACATACAGTTCCAAATCATTTGCTGTTTCGACAGGAAGTTCACTTGGCTTCTTGCCGTCTAAGATTTTTGCTGCCATGATCCCCGTTTGTTTGCCCAAGCTTTCGTAGTCGATCCCTACTGTTGCTAGACCGCCGTCTTTGACTTGATCAACTGCGCCAGCAACGACAGGTGTTTTTGTTTCTTTTGCGACTTCACCGACAACACTTGCCGCACTTGCGAACGTGTTATCAGTAGGAATATAGATTCCGTCTACATCTTTAGCTAGACTTTTCGTCACTTGTTGGACATCATTTGTGGAATTTGCTGTCAGTACTTTGACTTTGACGCCCGCTTTTTTCAATTCTTTTTCTGCCAAATCAGCTTGGATCTTAGAGTTTGCTTCATCGTTGTTATACATGATGCCGATTGTTTTGGCGTCTGGCACGATAGTTAACAGTAAGCCGATTTGTTTTTCGATTGGCACCATATCTGTCGTGCCAGTCACATTGCCGCCAGGTTTTTCATTGGATGTGACTAAATGAGCTTGTTCCAAGTCTGTGACCGCTGTGACAGTCATCGGGATAGTGGTTGTTTCATTTAATAAAGATTGTGCTGCTGGGGTGGCGATCCCAAGTAGCAAATCAGGATCTTCTTTGACGAGCTTCTCACTCATGCTTTTCAGGTTGTCTTGATTGTTTTGGGCATTTTGATAATCGATTGTTAGATTATCGCCTTCTTTATACCCTTCTTCTGCTAATCCTTCTTTGAATCCTTTATAGGCAGCGTCTAACGAGTTATGTTGTACAAGTTGCAATACGCCAATTGTTTTTTGTCCATCTGATGCCTCTGCGGAATTGTCTTTTTGTGCGCAACCTCCTCAAGCTAGTAGCAGAGCAGCGCCTAATCCAATTAATATGTTTTTTTTCATTTCTTTTTCCTCCTTAATTTTGGGAAACAAAAAATCCATTCAGACAAAATGTCCAAATGGATTGAAAAGTCGGAAAATAAATTGAAAAGTAGAATGCTTGATACTTTTACTTTGTATTTTCACTGCTCAGCCACTTAGCATTTTGTCTACGTGGCTTTTTGCTGCAATACAAAGTTCTTTAGCCATCATAGATACAAACTGTCGTTTAACGTTTGTATCCATCATGATGAATACAAACCTATCTAAAGTAGCTAAAGTAAAAGTTATTCAGTTGTGTTGGTACGATTTGCTTGATATTGGTTCGCATAGAAGTTCCTCCACAAAATGAATTTTCTAAAGTATAACCGAGAAAAAATGGTCTGTCAATTAAGAATTGTCAGATAATTGAAAACATAAAATTGAAAACATTAAGAAAATATTGCGAAAAAGCAGAAGAAACGCCAGGAAGTGTTGACTTTTATAGAAAATAAGTGTAGTATATGAAGTTGCAAAAACTATCTGATGAAGAAAAGGCAGAAACGAAATATTGTCCGTTTCGGCTTTAATATAAGGAAACAAAAGTAGAAGCTCACGAAGTAAGGTTTCAAGAGAATGTTCTATTTTTGGTTTTTTTTTGCCTAAAAGCCGCAAAAAATGTCTGTTGTTGCCTAAAAATAATATTTGAAATATTATTGTAACAATTGATCGGGTAGTCTTTTTGAATGACATTTTAGAGGGGTGAAGAGCTTGGCTGGACACGTAGTAAAATACGGAAAACATCGCGAACGTAGAAGTTTCGCAAGAATCAGTGAAGTGTTGGAATTACCAAATTTGATCGAAATTCAAACAGACTCTTACCAATGGTTCTTAGATGAGGGACTTAGAGAAATGTTTGAAGACATTTTGCCAATCGATGACTTCAATGGCAATCTATCTTTGGAATTTGTAGATTATGAATTGAAAGAACCAAAGTATACAGTAGCAGAAGCTCGTGCGCATGATGCAAACTACTCTGCACCATTACATGTAACATTGCGTTTGACAAACCGCGAGACTGGCGAAATCAAAGCACAAGAAGTATTCTTCGGTGATTTCCCATTAATGACAGAACAAGGAACATTCATCATCAACGGGGCAGAGCGAGTAATCGTTTCTCAGTTAGTCCGTTCACCAGGTGTCTATTTCCATGGAAAAGTCGATAAAAACGGAAAAGAAGGATTCGGTTCTACTGTTATCCCTAACCGTGGCGCTTGGCTAGAGATGGAAACTGATGCAAAAGACATCTCTTATGTACGTATCGACCGTACACGTAAGATTCCTTTAACCGTATTAGTTCGTGCGTTAGGATTTGGTTCCGATGATACGATCTTTGAAATCTTCGGCGACAGCGAAACATTACGCAATACAGTCGAAAAAGACTTGCATAAAAACGCAAGCGACTCAAGAACAGAAGAAGGTTTGAAAGACGTTTACGAACGTTTGCGTCCAGGCGAACCAAAAACAGCAGACAGCTCACGTAACTTGCTGAATGCTCGTTTCTTCGATCCAAAACGTTACGACTTAGCAAACGTTGGTCGTTACAAAGTAAACAAAAAATTAGATTTGAAAACACGTCTATTGAATCTGACATTAGCTGAAACATTAGTTGATCCAGAAACAGGCGAGATCATCGTTGAAAAAGGAACAGTTCTGACTCACCAAGTCATGGAAACATTAGCTCCTTTTATTGATAACGGTCTAAATTCAGTGACTTACTATCCATCAGAAGATGGTGTGGTCACAGATCCAATGACTGTCCAAGTCATCAAAGTATTTTCACCAAGAGATCCTGAACGTGAAGTGAACGTGATCGGAAACGGCTATCCAGAAGCAGCTGTAAAAACAGTTCGTCCAGCCGACATCATTGCTTCAATGAGCTATTTCTTGAACTTGATGGAAGGTATCGGCAATGTCGATGATATCGACCACTTAGGAAATCGTCGTATCCGTTCAGTCGGTGAACTTTTACAAAACCAATTCCGTATCGGGCTAGCACGTATGGAACGTGTGGTTCGTGAAAGAATGTCGATCCAAGATACTGAAACATTGACACCTCAACAATTGATCAATATCCGTCCAGTTGTGGCAAGTATCAAAGAATTCTTTGGTTCTTCTCAGTTGTCACAGTTCATGGATCAAACAAATCCTCTTGGCGAATTGACACACAAACGTCGTCTTTCAGCCTTAGGACCTGGCGGATTGACTCGTGACCGTGCCGGTTATGAAGTTCGTGACGTTCACTACTCCCACTATGGCCGTATGTGTCCGATCGAAACTCCTGAAGGCCCAAACATCGGGTTGATCAATAGTTTGTCCAGTTATGCGAAAGTAAATAAATTCGGATTTATCGAAACACCTTATCGTCGTGTAGACCGCGAAACAGGTCGGGTTACTGACCAAATCGACTACTTGACAGCAGATATCGAAGACCATTACATCGTAGCCCAAGCAAACAGCCCATTGAATGAAGATGGAACATTTGCTCAAGACGTTGTTATGGCGCGTGCTCAAAGTGAAAACTTAGAAGTATCTATTGATAAAGTAGACTACATGGACGTATCACCTAAACAAGTAGTTGCCGTTGCGACAGCATGTATTCCTTTCTTGGAAAACGATGACTCCAACCGTGCCTTGATGGGTGCCAACATGCAGCGTCAAGCAGTGCCGTTGATCAATCCTCAAGCACCATGGGTTGGTACTGGTATGGAATACAAATCAGCGCATGACTCAGGAGCTGCTTTGTTATGTAAACATGACGGTGTCGTTGAATACGTTGATGCTTCTGAAATCCGTGTACGCCGCGACAACGGTGCATTAGATAAATACGATGTGACAAAATTCCGTCGTTCAAACTCCGGAACAAGCTACAACCAACGTCCAATCGTTCATTTGGGTGAGAAAGTCGAAAAAGGAGATACTCTGGCAGACGGACCATCTATGGAACAAGGCGAAATGGCTCTAGGTCAAAACGTTTTAGTTGGTTTCATGACTTGGGAAGGGTACAACTATGAAGATGCGATCATCATGAGCCGTCGTTTGGTAAAAGATGACGTATACACTTCTATTCATATTGAAGAATATGAATCAGAAGCCCGCGATACAAAATTAGGACCTGAAGAAATCACACGCGAAATCCCTAATGTCGGGGAAGACGCATTGAAAGATTTAGACGAAATGGGTATTATCCGTATCGGTGCAGAAGTCCAAGATGGCGATTTGCTTGTAGGGAAAGTCACGCCAAAAGGGGTAACAGAATTATCTGCAGAAGAACGTCTATTGCATGCGATCTTTGGCGAAAAAGCTCGTGAAGTCCGCGATACATCATTACGTGTACCGCATGGCGGCGGCGGGATCGTTCACGATGTGAAAATCTTTACTCGTGAAGCTGGAGATGAATTGTCACCAGGCGTAAACATGTTAGTTCGTGTTTATATCGTTCAAAAACGTAAAATCCATGAAGGGGATAAAATGGCCGGTCGTCACGGAAATAAAGGGGTTGTATCCCGTATTATGCCGGAAGAAGATATGCCATTCCTACCTGACGGAACACCAATCGATATCATGCTGAATCCTTTAGGGGTGCCTTCACGTATGAACATCGGACAAGTATTGGAATTACACTTGGGTATGGCTGCACGTCAGTTAGGTATCCACGTAGCAACGCCAGTATTCGATGGTGCAAGTGATGAAGACGTATGGGAAACAGTTCGTGAAGCCGGTATGGCCAGCGATGCGAAAACTGTTCTGTACGACGGACGTACAGGTGAACCATTTGACGGACGTGTGTCTGTCGGTGTGATGTACATGATCAAACTTGCTCACATGGTCGATGACAAATTGCATGCACGTTCAATAGGACCTTACTCATTGGTTACACAACAACCATTGGGAGGTAAAGCTCAATTTGGTGGACAACGTTTTGGTGAAATGGAAGTATGGGCACTGGAAGCTTACGGTGCGGCTTATACTTTACAAGAAATCTTGACATACAAATCAGATGACGTAGTCGGACGTGTGAAAACATACGAAGCAATCGTCAAAGGTGAACCAATTCCAAAACCAGGTGTACCGGAATCCTTCCGCGTATTGGTGAAAGAATTGCAATCACTAGGTCTGGACATGCGTGTCTTGGATATCGAAGAGACAGAGATCGAACTTCGCGACATGGACGATGAAGACGACGATTTGATCACTGTTGATGCTTTGACAAAATTTGCCGAACAGCAAACTGCCAAAGAATTAGAAAAGAAAGCTGCTGAACAAGTGGAAGATGAAAGAGACGATGTCATCCAAAACTTTGAAACCGCAGAAGATAATTTAGACTAATCCGGTCTATGAGCTGCAAGGCGGTCGAAGATCAGCCGTCTTGCGGTTTGCCATTAAATGAAATGGAGGGAACCCCTTTTGATCGATGTAAATAAATTCGAAAGTATGCAAATAGGTTTGGCTTCTCCCGAAAAAATCAGAAGCTGGTCTTACGGTGAAGTAAAAAAACCTGAGACGATTAACTATCGTACCTTAAAACCTGAACGCGAAGGGTTGTTCTGTGAGCGGATTTTTGGTCCTACAAAAGACTGGGAATGTGCCTGCGGAAAATACAAACGTATCCGTTATAAAGGAATCGTTTGTGATCGATGCGGAGTGGAAGTGACTCGTTCGAAAGTTCGCCGTGAACGCATGGGACATATTGAATTAGCAGCTCCTGTTTCACATATCTGGTACTTTAAAGGGATTCCTTCACGTATGGGACTTGTATTAGACATGAGCCCACGCGCTTTGGAAGAAATCATTTATTTTGCTTCATATGTGGTTATCGAACCAGGAAACACGAATTTAGAGAAAAAACAATTGTTGACAGAACGCGAATATCGCGAAAAACGTGAACAATATGGACAAGAGTTCCAAGCTGCTATGGGTGCAGAAGCGATCAAACAATTACTTGATAATGTTGATCTAGATGCAGAAGCAGCCGAATTGAAAGAAGAATTGAAATCTGCACAAGGACAAAAACGTACACGTGCGATCCGCCGTTTGGATATTTTAGAAGCATTCCGCGCTTCAGGAAATCAACCAAGCTGGATGGTTATGGATGTTATCCCTGTTATTCCACCAGATTTGCGCCCAATGGTTCAATTAGAAGGTGGACGTTTTGCAACAAGTGACTTGAATGATCTTTACCGTCGTGTCATCAACCGTAATAACCGTTTGAAACGTTTATTAGACTTGAACGCACCTGGAATCATCGTTCAAAACGAAAAACGCATGTTGCAAGAAGCAGTAGATGCATTGATCGATAACGGTCGTCGCGGACGTCCAGTAACTGGACCAGGTAACCGCCCATTGAAATCTCTTTCTCATATGTTGAAAGGGAAACAAGGTCGTTTCCGTCAAAACTTGCTAGGTAAACGTGTGGACTACTCCGGTCGTTCCGTTATCGTTGTTGGACCTTTCTTGAAGATGTACCAATGTGGACTTCCAAAAGAAATGGCCATCGAATTATTCAAACCATTCGTGATGCGTGAGCTTGTTCAACGTGAACTAGCTTCAAACATCAAAAATGCGAAACGTAAAATCGAACGTCAAGAAGACGAAGTATGGGATGTCTTAGAAGACGTAATCAAGGAACACCCAGTATTGTTGAACCGGGCACCTACGCTTCACCGACTTGGTATCCAAGCATTCGAACCAGTTTTAGTACAAGGACGCGCAATCCGTTTGCATCCACTTGTATGTGAAGCTTATAATGCCGATTTCGATGGAGACCAAATGGCTGTCCACGTGCCATTGAATGAAGAAGCACAAGCAGAAGCACGTATGTTGATGTTAGCTGCTCAAAACATCTTGAATCCTAAAGATGGTAAACCAGTTGTTACTCCTTCTCAAGATATGGTTCTAGGTAACTACTACTTGACAATGGAAGAAGAAGGACGCGAAGGCGAAGGAATGGTCTTCAGAGATCAAAACGAAGCTGTTATCGCATGGCGCAACGGATACGTTCATTTACATTCACGTATCGGTGTGAACCCTAACTCATTAGGTGAAAAACCATTTACTGAATGGCAAAAAGAACGTACGATGATCACAACAGTTGGTAAGATCATTTTCAACGAGATCATGCCTCCTGAATTCCCTTATCTGAATGAACCAACAGACTTCAACTTGACCGTCCAAACACCGGACAAATACTTTGTTGAAGCTGGTACGGATATTCCTGCACATATCAAAGAGCAAGAATTAGTATTACCGTTCAAGAAGAAAAACTTAGGGAACATCATCGCAGAAGTCTTCAAACGATTCAAAGTAACAGAAACTTCTAAGATGCTTGACCGTATGAAAGACTTAGGGTACAAACATTCAACACATGCCGGTATCACAGTAGGGATCGCTGACATCAGTGTACTGAATGAAAAACAAGAAATTATTGAAAATGCCCATAAACAAGTTGAAACTATTACAAAACAATTCCGTCGTGGTCTGATTACAGATGACGAGCGTTATGAACGTGTCATTGCTGTTTGGAACGCTGCAAAAGACAGCATCCAACAAAAACTGATGGAAGGTTTGGAAGCGAAAAACCCAATCTTCATGATGTCTGATTCTGGAGCTCGTGGGAACATTTCCAACTTTACACAGCTTGCCGGAATGCGTGGTTTGATGGCCGCTCCTAATGGTCGAATCATGGAATTGCCAATCATTTCAAACTTCCGTGAAGGACTATCTGTCTTGGAAATGTTTATCTCAACTCACGGGGCTCGTAAAGGGATGACCGATACAGCCTTGAAGACTGCCGATTCAGGTTACTTGACTCGTCGTCTGGTTGATGTGGCTCAAGATGTAATCATTCGTGAAGAAGATTGCGGTACTGACCGAGGTCTTGAGATCCAAGCAATCCGTGAAGGAAATGAAATCATCGAATCATTAGAAGATCGTTTAGTGGGACGTTACACTCGTAAAGAAGTACGTCATCCTGAAACAAATGAATTGATCATCGCAGGAAACCAATTGATTTCCGAAGACATCTCAAAACAAATCGTTGATGCAGGTGTCGAAACAGTGACGATCCGTTCTGTCTTCACATGTAATACAAAACATGGTGTCTGCAAACATTGTTACGGACGCAACCTTGCAACTGGCTCTGACGTTGAAGTCGGCGAAGCAGTTGGTACGATCGCCGCTCAATCAATCGGTGAACCTGGTACTCAGTTGACGATGCGTACATTCCATACGGGTGGGGTTGCCGGAGACGATATCACTCAAGGTCTTCCTCGTGTCCAAGAAATCTTTGAAGCACGTAATCCGAAAGGGCAAGCAGTGATCACAGAAGTAACAGGGGATGTCATCGATATCTCAGAAGATCCTGCAACACGTACCAAAGAAGTAACAATCAAAGGAAAAACAGATACACGTACGTATACTGTTCCTTATACAGCACGTATGAAAGTAGCAGAAGGCGATATGATCCACCGTGGTGCACCATTGACAGAAGGATCAATCGATCCAAAACAATTGTTGCAAGTCCGCGATGTATTATCTGTTGAAAACTACTTGCTTCGTGAAGTACAACGTGTTTACCGTATGCAAGGGGTAGAAATCGGCGACAAGCATATCGAAGTAATGGTTCGTCAAATGCTGCGTAAAGTTCGTGTAATGGATCCAGGAGATACAGATATCTTGCCAGGTACATTATTAGACATCGCAGACTTTAAAGATCAAAACTACAATACGCTAGTCTCAGGAGGCGTTCCTGCAACTTCTCGACCAGTCTTGCTAGGTATCACAAAAGCATCATTAGAAACAAATAGTTTCTTATCTGCTGCATCATTCCAAGAAACAACTCGTGTCTTGACGGATGC
Source organism: Enterococcus sp. HMSC072F02 (assembly GCF_001837725.1). Lineage (NCBI taxonomy): Bacteria > Bacillati > Bacillota > Bacilli > Lactobacillales > Enterococcaceae > Enterococcus > Enterococcus sp. HMSC072F02. The sequence continues at coordinate 42,142 of NZ_KV833978.1, read as the reverse complement.
TGCGATCCGCGGTAAGAAAGATCCTCTTCTTGGTTTGAAAGAAAATGTTATTATCGGTAAGATCATCCCAGCTGGTACTGGTATGCAACGTTACCGTGACATGGAACCAAAAGAAGTCGGTGTAGCAAGTGAAAATGTCTACAGTATTTCAGATATTGAAGCGCAAATGGCTGCAGAAGACGCAATGAACAATCAAACAAAATAGAGGTTGTGACAGAAGTTACTTCTGGAACATCGTGTATAAGAGGTTGTGAAATCAGCGTCCTGACCTGAGTATTAGAGAAACAAACGGAAAAATAGTTCCTCATATTTTGCCGTTTGTTGAGCTAATACCGACGGTCAGCTGATTGAACACCGTTTATTCGGAAAAAGGGAGTGTGACAAGTTTTTTGTCACACTCCCTTTTTTTGCTTATATGAAGTAGTTTACCTCTCATCTGTTTGGTTAGAAGAAAGAGTAGGAGATGATCTTGAAGCTACAGGTTTTGCTATGTCAGCTAACTGTTTACTGCGTTTCACTTTTTGTTTTATTTCTTTTACTGTAGTTAGGGATACGCCAAAAAATGTTGCCACATGTTTTTGTTTAGTATAGGGTATTGTTAATGCTTCTTCGATTTGATTACGTAATTTTTGTGGTATCCTTTGATTTTTTTCTCTGGAAATTTTTCCGAATTTCCCATGAAAAAGCTGATGGGTCATTTTTTCATCATAGTCTTCTTCAAAATGTTTTTGGTATATATTATTTACTGTAAAGTTAGACACGCCAAAAAATGCGGCAATCTGCCTTTGACTAAGATTAGGCAATGTTAATGCATGTGTGATCTGTTCGCGTAATTTCTGTGATAAACCCCTTTTTTCTCTTTTTCTGGAAATTTCGCCGAATTCCTTGTATAAGACTTGATATGTATGATTTTGAGCATCACCTTCTGCAAGTTGTTTGAGGTATATATTGCTTACTAAACATGAGGATACGCCAAAAAATGTGGCAATTTGACTTTGTTTAATATCAGGCATTGTTAATGCGTGTTCGATTTGATTACGCAATTCTTGTGATAGTCTTTTATTCTTTCCTTCTCTAGAAGGAATAGGACCAAATGTCTCATACAAAAGCTGATAAGCGTTATTTCCATCATTTCCTTCTACTAGATTGCTCGTTTTTTGTCCATCCACAACAAAGGAAGGTCCTGGCTCAGTAGGCGAGATGGGTTCTTCGTTCGTTTGTTGATGGAAGATTGGATCGGGCAATGGTTCATCAATAAATTGTCGCTCCTCTCTTGTGAGAGACTCGTGCTCCATTAAGTTATGGAAACGATAACCTTCCCCAAAGATGTCAATAGGTGGAGATGAAAATGACTCCTCAAATGGCGAATGTTCAGGTGAATTTGGAATAACTGAAGCTAGTTCATTAACGAGTTGCTTCTCATCTTCTAGGAGAGTTAGAGCATCATCCTTTGAATGAGAATCAAATTCGTGGGAAGTTACAGGGGGCGTTTTTATTTTTTTGTTCGCTTTAGTTAATAGTTCATCAAATGCAATAAAGTCAGTGGATGTATCTGAATGTTTTCTTTTTGCTTTAGGCATAGTTATCCCTCCGATAACATGGATTTGTTTATTCGCATGAAAAAATAAAGGTACGTAATTTTGGAATAAGCATACCATATAAAACTTATACACAACGTGGCTGAAAAGACAACTTTTTCTTGCCTGTGGAAAAAATAGTTTAATACAAACCTTATAGTTATCCACAACCAATTAAAAGAGAAGGAAAATGAAGAAAAATCTGCTAAAATACCGGGAGGGGGTAAAAACAAGCAAAATAATTTTAATTATCTATAAAACAGGTATGATGAGAAAAAAGGGGGATTTTATATGACAAAAAAAGCAGTTTTCGCAGGCGGATGCTTTTGGTGTATGGTCAAACCATTTGAAGAGCAGCCAGGGATCATTTCTGTGACATCCGGTTATACAGGCGGGCATGTACCAAATCCAACTTACGAACAAGTAACAACAGGCACAACAGGGCATACAGAAGCCGTAGAGATCGGATATGACCCAGAAGTTATTTCTTATGATCAGTTGGTGGAAATCTATTGGCAGCAAACCGATCCGACTGACGCGTTAGGACAGTTCGCTGATCGTGGTGATTCTTATCGACCAGTGATCTACTATAGTGATGAAGAAGAACGAAACATTGCAGAGCGTTCAAAACAAGCATTGCAAGACAGCGGGCGATTCGATAAGCCGATCGTGACAAAAATCGAACCAAGAAGCGAATTTTATCCTGCAGAAGATTACCATCAGGATTATTACAAGAAAAACAAGCTCCATTACAATCTTTATCGAGAAGGTTCTGGACGTGCCGGTTTCATTCGTCGACATTGGGGCGGCAAAAAATAAGAAGCCGAAAAAGCTACTTCTGGAACACCGTATATCAGAGGTTGTGACAAGTCGTTTGTCACAACCTTTTTTCAATACCTAAAATGAAGGACGATCAGCAAGGCACTACTCAAAAAAGGAATGAAAGGCAGCTTTTCCAACTTTTTTTTATGACAGATAAAGTAAACAGAAAAAAAGGATATTCCAAACAGGCTAGCCAGAAACAAGACCCGAAGCAACTCTTCCAGAGGCAAGCCCCCACTCCAAGAAAGCACCAACAGAGTATCGCCAGCTCCGAGATAGGATTGACCATAGCGAAGGCATACAGCGCCTACGATGAACGTTAACAACATACTGTGCCATTGGAAAACGCCGGCCTGCAACCAAAAAATCCATAAGACAGCCCAGGAGCAGAATAGCGTGTGAGAATGGACCATGAAGTAAAACAAGTCTATCAACGAAAATAGCAAAGCCGAAAGCACCCAAATGAACGTCGAAAAATTTCTTGCGGAAGAAAAAGTAAAGAACCAGACAAAAAGACCACCACATAAGACTTCTGCCAGCAAATAGTAGAAGGGCAACCGACACCGGCAATAGCGGCAGCGAAAACGTTGGACGATGATCGAGAGAATCGGAATCAATTCATACCAAGAAAGCGAACGACAGCATTTGACACAATGGGATCTAGGATAAATAATAGAGTGACCTAACGGAATCCGCTGGGCGGTTAAACATAAAAATGACCCAATACAGCAACCAATGATAAAATAAAGTAACACGCCATCTCCCCCTTTTCAAAACCAAGATACGCAAGCTTAAACTAAATTTTTGTACATACATAAAATTTGAGGTGAAAAAATGAACGTTTCAATCGGATTAGATATCGGAACCACACAAACCAAAGCAGTTGCTTTCACAGATGAAGCCCAAGAAGCAGCATCCGCTTATTTTCGCTACCCTTTGATCCAAGAAACACAAGGGATGGCAGAACAAGATCAGGAATTGATCTTTCAAGGCGTCTGCACCGTTATAAAAGAAGTAATTAAACAGTTGCCTTCAGACACGACCATTCAATTTGTCTCCTTCTCCTCTGCGATGCATAGCCTGATATTGTTGGATGAAGAGAAAACACCGTTATCTCGAATGATCACTTGGGCAGATAACCGAGCAGCGGACGAAGCAGAAAAACTGAAATATACCGTGCTTGGCAAAGAATTTTATCGGCAGACTGGGACACCGATCCATCCAATGACACCATTGAACAAAATCAAGTGGCTGCAAAACAGCCAACCTGAATTATTCAAAAAAACTGCTTATTTTGCCGGTATCAAAGACTATATCTTTTATAGATTGTTTGGCGAACTCATCAGCGATTACGGAACAGCTTCAGGAACTGGATACTTTGACATCCATGAATTCCAATGGGCAGAAGAAGTGCTTGACTACTTGGGCATTCGAACAGAACAATTGCCGCAAGTGTTTCCTTCCACCTATCAAGTAACAGGTCTACCGTCAGAAACAGCAGCAGAACTAGGTTTGCCAAATGATATATCATTTGTTTTGGGAGGGGCAGACGGGCCGCTTTCTAATCTAGGGTTAGGCGCTTTTGGTGATACGATTGCCGCTTTGACTGTAGGAACGAGCGGAGCACTTCGTTTTATTACTACTCAGCCTCAGTTCCATCCAGAAATGGAGACGTTTTGTTATGTTCTGGATCAGAAACATTGGGTAGTGGGAGGAGCGACTAGCAATGGTGCTGGCATCTTTGATTGGGCAGGGCACACATTTTTACAGGAAGTCGTTCAATCTGCTAAAGAAAAAGGCGAAAATCCATATGATGCACTGCTTTCGGCTATTGCTTTTGTGCCAGCAGGTGCCAATGGTCTGATTTTTCATCCCTATTTGCTTGGCGAGCGAGCACCGCTTTGGGACGCAGATGCGTTTGGCAGTTTTATCGGCTTGCAGCGGCAACATACAGAAAAAGAAATGATGAAGGCGATTCTAGAAGGGATCTGTCTCAACCTTTATCGAATTTTAAAAGGAGTTTGCCAAGAAAATCAGCTCACAGAGATCCGTGCTACAGGCGGTTTTGCTCAATCTCCGATTTTTCGTCAGATGATGGCTGATGTACTGGGTTACCCGCTTGTTTTCCCTACTGTCACAGAAGCATCCGCATTAGGAGCTGTGATTTTAGGCTGGCGAAGCATCGGAAAGATTCAAAGTATCAGTGAAGCACAGGAATTGATAGAATTGAAAGCGCAAGTCGGAGTACAAGAAAACGATCATAAAAAATATCAGAAAATCTATCCATTATTTGTTTCGACACAAAAGCATTTAGCACAGACTTATCAGCAATTTGCTGAACTGCGAGAAGAATTAGCTGATTCTGAAAAATGATTGGCTTTACGGATAAAAAAGCGAAATGAAAATCGTTCTCAGGTAAAGGATTTTGTTGTACTTTTCATTGAAAGTCTACTATTATTTTAAGTGTAAGAAAATGTTAGGAGGCAAGAAAGATGAAATTCCAACAAACCAAAGAAGTATTAAATCAATTAGTTGCAGATCTAAGCCAAATGTCTGTTGTTGTTCACCAAACACATTGGTACATGAGAGGACCAGGTTTCCTTACATTGCACCCAATGATGGATGAGTTTATGGACGATTTGAACGCTCAGTTAGATGAAGTATCCGAACGCTTGATCACATTAGACGGTTCACCTTATTCTACATTACGTGAATTTGCAGATAACACGAAAATCCCTGATGAAGTAGGACGTTGGGACCGCACGATTCCTGAACGTTTGGAAACACTTGTTGCAGGCTACCGTTATCTAGCAGATCTTTACCAAAAAGGAATCGAAGTTTCTGGAGAAGAAGGCGACGATCCAACACAAGATATCTTTATCGAATTCAAAACAGCCACAGAAAAACGTATCTGGATGATCCAAGCTCATCTAGGCAAAGCGCCAGAGATCGACGCGTAAAAACTTTGTTGAACTTGACCGAAAAAAGGACGCAGAACTTGATAGTTCAGCGTCCTTTTTGTTTTTCATTTTGGCAGGAAACGACCCTTTTATATAAAAGAAAGAAAAAGAAGTAAAGTTTCATATAAATTTTTCAATCAAGCAGAAAAACGTTGACATTGACTAGATTAGCGGGTAATATGTTAAATGGTATTGTTTGCCCCACAAAGAGCCCCGGAAACTCGAAGTGTATGTCAAACATCAGAACTTAAATTGGAGGAAAATAACGTGCGTACAACATATATGGCCAAACCAGGCGAAGTAGAACGTAAATGGTATGTAGTAGACGCAACTGATGTTCCATTGGGACGTCTTTCAACAGTTGTTGCATCTGTACTACGTGGTAAAAATAAACCAACTTTCACACCTCATTTGGATACTGGCGATTTCGTCATCGTCATCAATGCAGACAAAGTGAAATTAACAGGTAAAAAAGCGACTGACAAAATTTATTACCGTCACAGCAACTACCCAGGAGGATTGAAATCAATCACTGCTGGCGAATTGCGTGCTAAAAATTCTCGTCGTTTGATCGAAACTTCTGTAAAAGGTATGCTTCCTAAAAACACTTTAGGCCGCAAACAATTTACAAAATTGAACGTATACGGTGGAGCAGAACATCCACATGCAGCACAACAACCAGAAGTTTTAGACATCACAAACTTAATCTAATAGGAGGGAATTTCATTGGCACAAGTTCAATATATCGGCACAGGCCGTCGTAAAAACGCAGTTGCTCGCGTACGTCTAGTACCAGGAACTGGTAAAATTACTGTAAATAAAAAAGATGTTGAAGAATACATTCCACATGCTGACTTGCGTGAAGTAATCAATCAACCTTTCGCTGTTACTGAAACAAAAGGCGCATATGACGTATTTGTTAACGTAAACGGCGGAGGATACGCTGGACAATCAGGAGCTATCCGTCATGGTATCGCTCGTGCATTGCTAGAAGTTGATCCTGACTTCCGTTTAGCGCTTAAACGTGCTGGCTTGCTTACACGTGACGCACGTATGGTCGAACGTAAAAAACCAGGTCTTAAAAAAGCTCGTAAAGCATCACAATTCTCAAAACGTTAATTGCGATTATCGTTCGAGTTCACGAGTTACGAGAATCGTACTGGGCGAAGCAATGCTGAGCGCAGTTACCTTGATCCTAACTTTTCTGGCACTTTCCAAGTTTTGGAAAGTGTCTTTTTTTTGTGTGTTTTTAGGTGCAAATAAATGAGATGAATATTGAAACGAAATAGTCAAAAAAAAATACTTTTTAGCTACCTCATTTTTCATAAATTTTAACCTTTTCTCTAGTTTTTAACTTTTCAAGCTGTTTTTCTAAACTCTCAGTACGTTGTAGAAAGTCATTGAGAAAGATTTTGAATATTTGGGCATTTGCATGGTATTTCTGAATAATATTTTTCTTATTAATTGGTTCTTTTTCACAATCGAAAAATTTGTTTAATACCTCTAGTATTGATGACCATGATTGAAGTTGCTCAAGCGTTATTTCTAGCGCATTGATATCTTGTTGAGTAATGGTTTTAATCGGTTGATTCTTCTTTGTCAGTAATTCTTTATTTTCATTTTTCGATGTCATAAGGGTACCTCCTGCTATTTTATAAAACCCATGTCTATTTGAACAACAATCTAAAATTATTATACTATACCATGTTTATATAGACAACACGGGGGAGGAAATATAAATGAACGAAAATGAAGGTGGTAGAAAAGTGGAAGTGCTAATCAACGATTTATTAGCAGAACGACAAATGTCTTTAAGAGAGCTCGCAAGATTATCGGGAATTGAGCCATCAAATTTAAGCAATTTGGCAAATGGAAAAAGACAGAAAATTTATTTAGAACACATTGAAAGAATCGCGGATGCGTTAGAGATTGATGATATATCAGAGATTATTAGGATAGTAGAGAAATAGCATCTTATCTTAAGGAGGAGGTTTAAATCGGAAATTGGTGGGAAAATCAGAAATTACGAATTATGCAATTAGAATGCGATCAAGCTCTTGATTCTGGAGATATTGATAAATCTCTAAAATTGAGTGAAATTTGTTTTAATTTAGGTCATGAAGAAGAACTAGACACGATGATAAAAGCCAGTTATTTATATTGTTCAGCTACTAGTTTAATGGATATTTTGCCCAAAAATGAAAATATAGACACTAAAGAGCAAACTTATGAACGGTGTCTTTATTTATATAGAACAGCAAAAGATTTATGTTTGTTAGGCTATGATGAATTGATAATGGACGATGAATCTTCTATAATTTCAAAAACTTATATAGACGGACTCTTTCTACAACTAACTGTTAATTATGGAAACATACTTTCTCAGTGTGGTAGATATGTAAAATCAATTAATAATTTGAATGAAGTTTTAGAAATGAACTTTCCTATGGCAGTTGGAAATTTAGCTTTAAAAATAGTAGACTATTCTTATTTTGATGAGAGCCATAGGCATATTATGTTTTGTTATGCATTTCATTTACTGGAAAGTGTTTTAGATGAGAAAGTAACGTTTCCTGAAAAGGAAATGGCACAGGTACTTTTCTATAAATATTTAAATGGGATTAAAAGTAGTGTCAGTTTAGATTATTTAAAGATTGATTTTTCTTTAACGGACTTTTTAGAACCTATAGAGAATATGTCTGAGGAAGAAGAGAACTATAGATCATGGGTTGGGGCTAATGGAGTAGCACTCAATCAATTGAATGATCTTTTTTTGGAAATGGAAGTTGGCTATGATCCATTACACTTACCTGGAATAGTAGAAGATATAGATAATACGTGGTTTCCGAGGTATCATGGTATTTTTAATCAAATTAAACAAGAATATGTATCTGCAAGATTTTGGATTTATGAAGGATTGACTGATAGAACGCTACATTATTCTGATAAGGATGTATATTTAGTGGATACTCTTGACTACCCAGTATATGGAATAGGAATTGAAAAAGTAAAAGCTGCGTATCGAAGCATATATTCAATATTTGATAAACTTGCTTATTTTCTAAATAAGTACTTAAAATTGGGCATATCCGATGATGTTATTAGTTTTGTAAATCTATGGTACAAAGATGTGAGAAATCAAAAAAGGAGGAAGGAAATCCAAAAAATTCAAAGAGAAAATTATGCTTTGAATGGGTTGTGGTGGATATACAAAGATTTAAGAAACAAAACAGTGTATGGTGATAAACATATTGATCCAGTATTAAAAAAAATATCTGGTGTAAGGAATGCTATGGAGCATAGGTATCTAAAAATTTTAGACTATTACGAGTTAAATTTAAATAAAGAAAGTAGCAGATTAGATGAATTTGCCTATAATATTAGCTTTAATGATTTTGAAGAGCTAACTATTGAGTTGTTAAAGTTAGCAAGAGAAGCTATAATTCAATTGATTATGATTATCAAGATTGAAGAGAGTAAAAAAGTTTTCCAGCGTTTTTATACAGAAAATACCAGCCGCACAAATACGGAATCTAGCGGAATCGGGCTTTACCTGTCAAAAAAATTGGTGGAAGGAATGAGAGGAGAGATGACCGCTAAATTAGACGGGGGCATCTTCTCCATCTCCGTCAAGTTGCGGAGGGTTTAATTATACAAGATTAGTGAGAACTAGTAGAAAAATGTATTATCTTATATATATTTAATAGAGAAAAAAGCCTGTGATATAAATATTGCAGGCTTTTTTATTGATTTGAAATAATCAAGAATATTAGAAACTTCTACATTAATCAAGAACTTTCTTCTGTATGAAAATAGAGATAATAATTGTACACTTAAGCTGTATTCAGGAGGTGAAGATAATGGGCATCGAATTTAGCGAACGGCAAATGAAAATACTATACTTTTTGATTGAAAATGAGCACACAACTTACAAAGAATTATCAGAACAATTATATGTATCTACGAAAACAATTAGCAAAGATATTTTAATTTTGAAAGAAATAATCCAAAAAATGCCAGATGTACAAATGTTGGTCCAACCTAAAAAAGGCGTTTCGCTTATTGGAAAAAAAGAAACACTTCGAAATTTATTATCCAGTTATAAAATCAATATCGCAGACTCTCCGGAGGACCGTCTAACTTATGTGTTTGCTAAATTATTGAATACTAATGATTCTCTAAAGATTCAAAATCTTGCTGACGAATTATACGTGAGCAGGTCGACGGTAGAAAGCACAATGAAAGATGTTAGAAAAAGACTAAACAAGCATGGGATGTCCTTAGTTTCAGATCGAAATGGCGTGCGCATCAAAGCTGATGAAAAAAGTAAAAGAAGGTTGATGTCAGAAGTTGTGAACTATTATTGGGGTGGCTTTACAGCATCTAACAGTAAAACAGATCTCTTAGACTTGAATATTAATTTCATTGGTGAAGCAAATAATTTCTTAAATAAGGACATATTGAAAAAAGTAGCCGAATTGCTTAATCGATACATGAATAAGACACAATTGAAATTTACAGATTATGAATTTCAAACTTTAGCTATCCACCTTGCTATTGCGATAGAAAGGATTGAAACAAGCAATTTCTTATCACGTAGTAATAATTCTGAAGAAGAAATCTCAGAGAACACACTTATTTTAATCAAAATGATTGAAAAAGCATTTTCAATTATTGTGCCAATAGATGAACAAGCTTATGTTGACATCCACATTACTTCGATTGAAAAAAATGCTATGAATCACGACTTAGATCAAACGAAGCTTTCCTATTTAGATATGGGTGTTGAGCTACAAGAGCTAGTAAGAACTAAATTAAATGAATTTTATCCTGATGAAGAATTGATCAATAATCTAGTATTACATCTCAATGCAGCAGTTAAAAGACTCAAATTGGGAGTAAATATCTATAATCCTTATACGGACAAAATCAAATATTCTTTTAAAAGGTCATTTATGATAAGTGTGGATTTATTAGAGGAAATCGAAGAGAGATTCTGTATACATTTCAATGAAGATGAAATCGCTTACGTAACACTCCATGTTCAATCACTTTTGGATCGTTACAAACCTGACAAAACGAAAGTGATATTAGTTTGTAGTAGCGGATATGGAACATCAAAATTATTAGAGCAAAGAATAAATAACGGTTTTGCAGATATGGTTGAGATAAAAGATGTACTAAGCATCAATGAACTACAAGATCGAAAAGTCACTGATGAACTTGTTATAAGCACGATTCCGATTGAAAATACAAATTTTCCTGTTATTGTTGTTAGTCCTTTGATGTTAGGGGCAGATGTCAGAAAAGTAAAACAGTATCTACAGTTAAATGAACAAACAGAAGATGCTTTTCTAAATTTATTAGATAAACGATTTTGCTTTTTTACCCACCAAATAAAGGATAATCAAGTGAACGTTTTAAATATAATTACCAAAAAATTGGTAAAAGAAAATTACGCGAAAGAAGGGATACTAGAGGGAGCAATCAAAAGAGAAAAACTATCTTCAACAGCGATGAATGATTTTGCTATGCCGCATATCGAAGTAGATTTTATAAAAAAACCAGTAATCTGTGTCTACGTTAATCCAGAAGGAATTGATTGGGATGGGACACTTGTTCATTCTGTTTTCTTTTTTGCACTTAATGAAAAAGTAAAACCTGAATTGAATAAAATTTATGAAACATTCAATGAAATCGCTTCGAATCATGAGTTATTAGCAAATTTAAAAACGAGTTCGTCGTTTGAAAAATTAGTTTATATATTGAAAGAAGGCTTATAAATGATCAGTGAAAAAATCAATATAAATAATATAGTGATAGATTTAAATGCATCTGATAAAAAAAGTGTAGTCGAAAAATTATCGAAATTGTTAGAGACTAATGGGTTTGTGTCTGACCACAAACAATTTCAAAAAGACGTATTTGACAGAGAAAACCATATGACCACAGGAATTGGGAAAAATATCGCCATTCCTCATGGCAAAAGCCTAGCAGTAATTGAATCAACAGTGGCTGTAGCCAAGTTAAAGCGGTCTGTTGAATGGGGCGCATTAGATGATCAACCAGTTGATCTCGTCTTTTTGTTAGCAATAAAAGACACTGATAAAGGTACTAATCATTTACGTATTTTAGCAGAATTATCTGGAAGATTGATGGATGACGAGTTTGTTAAAAGAATAAAAGATTCGAGAAATAAAAAAGAATTGGTAAAAGCTCTATCATTTTAAAAGGAGGAATTTCATATGACAAAAATAGTAGCAGTAACAGCATGTATCGCAGGGATTGCCCATACTTATATGGCAAAAGCTAATTTAGAAAAGTTTGCGAAGAAGAAAGGGTTAGATATTAAAGTAGAAACACAGGGGGCTATGGGGATAGAAAACAAACTTTCAATTTCGGATGTTTCCGAGGCAGATGTTGTCATATTTGCAGTAGATACAAATGTTTCAGAACGAGGTCGCTTTGATGGTAAACCGATTTTAACAGTAGGAACCTCAGAGGTAGTAAAAGATGGTGAAGAGACGATTGATGAAGCAATTGCATTAATTAACAAATAAAAAATGTATCGTGGGGGAGTTACTAATGGAATTCAAGAAACAAGGAAGAGAAATTTTAAATCATTTCCAAAGTGGGGTTTCCTATATGATCCCGCTTGTCGTAGCAGCAGGGTTACTAACTTCTATTGCAGTCATTTTTGGTGGCACAGGTGTTTGGGACCAGACGGATACATTCTGGGGAGTCCTGCGAATGATTGGTCAGACGGGATTACAGTTTATTGTACCGATGATTTCAGCCTATATCGCATATTCAATTGCTGACCGTCCCGGTCTAGCACCAGCTTTTATCACTGGGATGATGTGTCAAAATCTTGGTATGGGATTTATTGGAGGAATGGTTGCTGGATTAGCTTGTGGCTATTTAGCTAATGCATTGAAAAAAGTAAAAGTACCGATGCAAGTTATTAGTCTAAAATCAATTATGCTGATTCCTTTTGTTACTACATTAGTTGTTGGAATCATATTATGGTATGTACTAGCTACGCCTATTCAAGCAATGACAACAGGACTGACTAATTGGCTAGAAGGCATGTCAGGAGCAAATGCTGCTTTGATGTCGGCTATTTTAGGAGGAATGATGGCGTTTGATATGGGAGGACCTATCAATAAAATTGCATATGCTTTTGGGGTTGCTTCTTTTTCAAGCGGAAGCTTTGGACCTAGTACAGCCATGTTATTAGGTATTGCTATTCCGCCATTTGGAATGTTTTTAGCAACAATTTTAAACAAAAAACTTTATGATGAATCAGAACGAGATAATGCAAAGACAGCTATGATTATGGGCCTTGTTGGGATTACTGAAGGGACGATCCCGTTTGCCGTGAAAGATCCTTTACGAGTAATACCAAGCATCGTGGTGGGCACTGCAGTAGCATGTGGTCTAAATGGATTTTTTGGTGTTACTCAAGAAACAATGCTTTCAACCTTTATGGCAATTCCTTTTGTTACGAATATACCTCTATATTTAGTATCAATTGTTATTGGGGGAGTGGTTACAGCGTTAATGGTCAATGCACTAAAATCCATCAAGTATAAAAAAGAACAACAAGTAAATTCAGTAGAAGAAGGAAAGTAGGGGAATCTGACATGGTCAATGCACATATAATTCAACACACGCACTGGGACAGAGAATGGTATTTTACAAATGAAGATGCCATCGTATTGTCTGATCAGGTCTTTACTGAAGTTCTAGATGAATTGGAAAGGAACCCTAAAGTAAACTTTTGTTTAGATGGACAAACTTCAATCGTCGATGAGTATTTGGAGATCAATCCGCAAAAGCTTAAGGTTATCCAACGACTGATGAAAACAGGACAACTATTTGTGGGACCGTGGTATGCACAAACAGATGCCTTATTAGTGGATGCTGAATCAATTTTAAGAAACTTAATGATTGGGATCAGTGATACGATCCTTAAATATGGAGATCCAATGATGGTAGGGTATTTGCCTGACACGTTTGGGTTCAATGCGAATTTGCCTACACTTTTGCATCAAGTAGAAATCGATAATTTCATGTGTTGGCGAGGATTAAACTTTGAAACGATGGTTCCATCTCCTTACTTTATCTGGAAAGGATTAGGAGATAAATTTGTTTATGCCATGAATTTTCCATTTGGTTATATGACTGGAATGATGACCTTAGACGCAATTAAAGATATTCCTGAATTTGCAAAAGAAAAGTTGGATGAAGCAGTTGAAATGCTTCATATGCAAGGAAAAAACAAAGATATTTTAGTACCTTCGGGTGTAGATCAAAAGTCAATGATTTTAAATTTTGATCAAGTCGTAGAGAAGTTGAATAAATACAGTAAATTCCACAATATTATTTCAGATTATCCTTCTTATGTAGAAGTTATCAAAAATAAAAAAGAATTACCTGAATATAAAGGTGAACTTCGTCAGCCGGTTTACTCTCGTGTTCATCGTTCGATTGGCTCAGTAAGAACAAAAATGAAAATAGAAAATTTTAAATTGGAACAAAAAATTTTAAAACGAGTTGAGCCGCTCATGCTGATTGCAGAAAGAAATGGTATCCATATCAGTAAAGGCCTACTTCGTCGGTTATGGAAAAAGATTTTGCAAAACCAGGCTCATGATAGTATTGGTGGCTGTGTTTCAGATAATGTTGCGGAAGATATTTTCCATCGGATCAAAGAAGCTAATGAGATAGCCGACGGAATCGAAAACCTTATTGTAAAACGGATGGCTGATGCATTAAAGCTAAAATCGAATGAAGTCCTTGTTTTCAACACAACGACTGAGAATTATAGTGGATCGAAAATCGTGCATGTAGTAGCTGATTCAAAGAAAATACATTTCAAAGGCAGTCCCTATAATATCATTGAAAAAGAAGTTTATTTTCCAGAACGGAAAAATGCTTATCGGATGATTGCTACAGGTTTCGAATATTTTGATGAACCAGCTTATTATGAACTTGACATAAAAATAAATGTAAATGTGCCAGCGCTAGGATACACTGTTGTTGAATTTGAGAAAAATAATGAAAAATTAGAAACAGCAATCGAGATAGACAAAACTGAGATAAGTAACAATAAATATAAACTTTCTTTTAAGGATGGGCACTTGAATTTGATAGTTGGAGATAGACAATATCTTGATTTCGTTCATTTGATCGATTCAGCAAATGATGGCGATACGTATGATTATTCACCATTAGAAGGAGATACAGAACTATCTCTAAAATTTGAAACAGCTAAAGTATATAAAGATTCTTTACAAGAAACATTAGTGGTTTACGGAAAAGCTCAACTTCCTAAAAATTTAAAAGATCGTTTATCTGAAAAACCCGAAATGGAAGAAATATCTTATGAAATATCGTTCAGTCTGGGAGAAAGTCAAATCGTTGAAGGCACACTCAAAATTCATAATACTGTTTACTCGCATCGTATGCGCTTAGCAATTAATGTTTTAGATAAATCTGAAAAATCAATTGCACAAATTCAAAACGGATTTATTGAAAATACCCCTGATGTCATTCCTCCGGATTGGTCAGAAACTATGGTAGAGAAACCTGTTAATTTAGAAATATTCGATAAGAGTGTCTCTGTGGCAGAAAATGATCATTATTTTACTTTTTATGCAGATGGTTTAAAAGAGTATGAACGTATAGAAAATCAATTGATCATAACCTTATTTTCAACAACAGGGGAACTTGGAAAACCTAATCTTGCTTGGCGACCTGGGCGAGCTTCAGGAGATACGACAAATGAAGGGCATGTCATGATGGAAACACCGCTAGCTCAAGAAATAGGTGAGTATAAAGTCACTTTTGGATTTAATGTAGAAGAAGGAAGATTTAATGAGTTCAAAGTGGCAAAACAGGCAGAAAAACGGTTAGAACAATCTATTTCTTATCAAAAGCAGAAACTGAATGTATTTATTCACAGGTTAGATAACAAGATTTGGCCATTACAAAACGAACTTGATGTTCCTCGTAAATTTTCATTGATTGAATTACCTGAAGACTTAATTGTATCATCGATTTATCCTTCTTATTTTCATGAACAAGGATTTGTTCTTCGCTTAGCTAATCCAACAGAACAAGAAAAAATAGTACCTGAGGCTATCCTTTCCCTTGGGACAGTTGTCAATGCACTGGAGAATAAACAAGAATTAACAACAATTCCTCCCTATGATTATTTGTCAATTTTGATAAATGAGAGATAAATATGTAATATACAAGAAAAAACACCTTTTATTTTGAAAGGTGTTTTTTTACCCCCTTTTCAAATAGCGCAACAGTGCTATACTAAAGCTAACAAATAAAGGAACGGAGAGGGATATGGGTCAAAGAGAATTTATCGTTTCAATTATTATTGCAGTTGTTATTTTATTGGTCATTTTAGACATTTTTTCACGTTTGAAATTAAAGGAAACAGTTCGTAGCAAATGGGGAAAAATTCCTTATCAACCGAGATTTGATAAAGAAGAAAGCTTGAAGGAAGCATGGCTCACGGAGAAGAAGTTCCGTTCATGGGATAGCGAAATCGACGATCTTACTTGGTATGACCTGGATATGTTCGAAGTATTCGAAGGGATCAACAGTACCTATTCTAGTGTAGGTTCAGAAGCGTTGTATCAACGTTTACGCAGCTTTGATTTTGGCGAAGATCAGCAGTTAGAAAAACTGATTGCTTTTTATCAGGAAAATCCTCAACTGAGAGAAAAAATCCAATATCAATTCGCTCGTTTAGGAAAAAAAGATCATAATTTTGCAAAACAATATCTAGCGGATGGAAAAAGTAAAAAGATTGGACGCGTAGGTTTATTTATTTTTCTTGGCTTGCTTCCGCTGGTGGGTGTAGGTTTGCTTCTTTTAGGTCAAGTACTAGGAATCTATTTGGCAATCGGTGGGTTAGTATTCAATACGGTCTATTATCTAGTGAAGAAACAAACACTAGAAACAGAGCTGAATAGCATGAGTTATTTGGTTTCAACGATTTCAGCCGCCAATCAGTTAGCAAAACTGCCGACACCACTTCAAGAAGAGCTGAAACAGCAAACTAAACCATTAAGAGACATCCCTAAATTAGGTTTTTCATTTCGTATGAAGAGCGGGAGTGAAGCAGAGTTGATTTTTGAATATGTCAACATCATGTTCATGCTGCCATTTATCTCCTATCATTTCGTTCTCACTAAATTAGAAAAACATTCAACTGAAGCCATCAAGCTGTGGGAATTGCTGGGAGAATTAGAAGTAGCTGCTGCAATATTGAATTACCGTACTTATATGCCCATCACTTGCCGTCCGGAATTTACTGAGGGCGGTGTGACAGCGAAAGATATCTATCATCCATTGTTAAAAGAAGCGGTAGTGAATCCAGTCAACTGGCAGAAGAATACATTAGTCACGGGTTCCAATTCATCAGGAAAATCTACGTATGTCAAAAGTATAGCTATCAGCTGTATTCTAGCACAGACGATCCAAACAGCGATTGCAGAACAGTTTATCCTGCAACCTGGACATGTGTTGACTTCCATGGCAATCGAAGATGATTTATTTGAAGGCGATAGTTATTTTGTTTCAGAAATCAAATCGATCAAACGTTTGCTGGACCAAGTGGCTTCCAAAGAACGCTGTTACTGCTTCGTAGATGAGATTTTAAAAGGGACAAACACGATCGAACGGATTGCTTCTTCCGCTTCAGTCGTTCGGTGGCTTGCGGAGTATCCATCTTTAGCATTTGTCGCCACACATGATATCGAATTGACAGAGATTTTAAAGAATTATTGTGAGAATGTCCACTTTGAAGAACAAGTAACAGAAGGAAAAGGAATCAGTTTTGATTTCAAATTAAAAGAAGGACCTTCAAGGACCCGAAATGCGATTGCCTTGCTGAAAGTTTTGGATTACCCAGAGACTTTAGTAGAAACCGCAAAAACGGAAGCCGCGTCATTTGATGAAAAGCGGCAGTGGCATGTATTGGGATAGGCGAAGTGATCGAAAGTATTCATTGGATCAAAAATCTTGGCTTTTGCTTCCGCCGTTTATACGTGTTTAGAGCGTGAGACAAAAGTGTTCTTTACTTTTGTCTCACGCTCCTTTTGTTGCACATATGAATAGTAATCCTTTATCTTCGATTTGTTTTTTCTGAAAAGGTTGTCTGACTTCATCCGATTGATGTCTTTTATTAGAAGATTTTCCTGAGCCCAGCAACCTGATTTTTCGCTGGAACCAAGTTGTTTTTTCATCTGCTGTATTCCATGATACAATAAAGAATCATGTCTATAAGGAGATAGGAAATAAATGGCAAATGCGCTTGAAATAAATAATTTGAAAAAGGTTTATGGAAGTGGGGTCGAAGCATTGCGAGGAATCGATCTTTCCGTGAAAGAAGGAGATTTCTATGCGCTATTAGGACCAAATGGAGCTGGGAAGTCTACAACGATCGGAATCATTACTTCTTTAGTCAATAAAACATCTGGAAAAGTGAAAGTCTTCGGTTATGATCTGGATACGGATCTAGTCCGAGCAAAGCAACAGATTGGATTAGTCCCGCAAGAGTTCAATTTCAATCCCTTTGAAACGGTCCAGCAAATCGTCGTGAATCAAGCAGGTTACTACGGTGTGTCTCGCAAAGAAGCGATGAAACGCAGCGAAAAATATTTGAAGCAGTCCAAACTTTGGGAAAAGAGAAATGTCCGTGCACGTATGCTTTCCGGGGGGATGAAGCGAAGACTGATGATTGCTAGGTCATTGATGCATGAACCACGTTTGCTGATCTTGGATGAACCAACAGCAGGAGTCGATATTGAATTGAGACGCGAGATGTGGGAGTTTCTCCGAGAATTGAACGAACATGGTACAACGATCATTTTGACAACGCATTATCTAGAAGAAGCTGAAATGCTTTGTCGCAACATCGGGATCATCCAATCAGGTGAACTGATTGAGAATACTAGTATGAAAGAGCTTCTATCCAAACTGCAATTTGAAACATTTATCTTTGATTTAGCGCCATATGAGACCAAACCTGTGATTGAAGGATACGCTTGTACATTTGAAGATGAACAGACAATCGCTGTCGAAGTTGAACGAAATCAAGGGGTGAACGGAATCTTCGATCAGCTGACAAGACAAGGAATCAAAGTTCTTTCTATGAGGAATAAGTCGAATCGTTTAGAAGAACTGTTCTTGAAAATCACAGAAGAAAATGATCATACGGAGGAGAAAAATGTTTAATCTTTATTTTACTGCATTAAAAAGTTTAGCTATCAAGGAAACGAACCGCTATTTGCGTATATGGGTCCAAACACTGGTTCCACCAGTGATCACGACATCCTTGTATTTTGTTATTTTCGGAAAAATGATCGGTGGTCGGATCGGTGACATGGGTGGTTTTTCATATATGGAATTCATCGTGCCTGGTTTGATTATGATGTCTGCTATCACTAGTTCGTATGCCAACGTTTCTTCGTCCTTCTTCTCTCAAAAATTTCAGAAAAACATCGAAGAAATCTTGGTAGCACCTGTTCCTACCCATGTGATCATTTGGGGCTTTGTGATTGGCGGAGTGGGTCGTAGTATTCTCGTCGGCTCTCTCGTAACGATCATTTCCTTGTTTTTTGTACCACTTCATGTGTATTCATGGTTCATGGTCATCATTACATTATTGATGACAGCGATTTTGTTTTCGTTAGCAGGACTGCTCAACGGGATTTTTGCTCAGTCTTATGATGATGTATCGATCGTGCCTACATTTGTCTTGCAGCCGTTAACTTATCTAGGTGGCGTTTTCTATGCCATCTCGATGTTACCGCCCTTTTGGCAAGCTGTTTCGAAAGTCAATCCGATCGTTTATATGATCTCCGGTTTCCGTTACGGATTCCTTGGAACGATCGATGTGCCAGTAGCAACATCGATGATCGTACTTGTGTTATTCATCGTTGTTTTGTACGCCGTTACTTGGTATTTGATCAATAAAGGAAGAGGATTGAGAAGTTAGAAAAGAGGTTGTGAAATCAGCGTTTTGACCTG
>NZ_KV833978.1:0-22622 GCF_001837725.1 Enterococcus sp. HMSC072F02 | reverse complement strand
AGCGAATACCGAGGGTCAGCTGATTGAACACCATTTATTCCGGAAAATGGACTGTGATAAGATTTTTGTCACAGTCTTTTTTGTTCAATCAGAAACATCTTTTAAGCTGTTTACTTTGCTTCTTTTTTTGTTTCCTAGTATAATGACAATGTTTTTGAGAAAGATTGCGACTTCACTGCTTGATAGAATGGAGAGTAACAAACAAATGACTACTAATTTTTGGAAAGAGCTGCCAAAGCCTTTTTTTGTTTTAGCACCAATGGAAGATGTAACAGATGTTGTATTTCGCCATGTCGTAAAGCATGCAGCAGCACCGGATGTCTTCTTTACTGAGTTTACAAACTCAGACAGTTTCTGTCATCCAGATGGAAAAGATAGTGTACGAGGAAGATTGACCTTTACAGAAGATGAACAGCCGATGGTTGCCCATATTTGGGGAGACAAGCCAGAATTTTTTAGAGAAATGAGCATTGCTATGGCAGAAATGGGCTTCCAAGGAATCGATATCAACATGGGCTGCCCAGTTCCTAATGTAGCAGAACGTGGAAAAGGCAGTGGCTTAATCCTTCGTCCAGAAGTAGCGGCACAATTGATTGAAGCAGCTAAAGCTGGCGGTTTGCCTGTTAGCGTCAAGACGCGTATCGGTTATACGGAAATGTCTGAGATGGAAGAATGGATCAGTCACCTACTTCATCAAGATATAGCCAATCTTTCTGTCCATTTGCGTACGCGTAAAGAGATGAGTAAAGTAGATGCACATTGGGAAGTCATTCCTAAAATCATTGCTTTACGTGACCAAATCGCTCCGCAAACACTAATCACGATCAATGGAGATATCCCCGATCGCCGGACAGGAGAAGAATTGGCTGAAAAATATGGCGTAGATGGCATCATGATTGGCCGGGGGATTTTCAAAAATCCTTATGCATTTGAAAAAGAACCGAGAGAACATACAGAAAAAGAACTGATTGGCCTACTTCGTCTGCAACTAGATCTGCAAGATCATTATTCAGAAATCATCCCACGTTCGATCACAGGACTGCATCGTTTCTTTAAAATCTATATCAAAGGATTTCCAGGAGCAAATGACTTGCGTGTTCAGTTGATGAATACGAAATCTACCGATGAAGTACGAGAGATCTTAGACACCTTTGAAAAAGAACATCCAACACTTTTCAGTGAACAATGATTTCTTGCTTGAACACCGTGAATCAGAGGTCGTGAAAAAGCTGTCCTGCATCAAGTCATAAGAACAGCCAAACAAAAATAGCTCCTCATATTTTATGAATATTGTAACTTGTGACCGAAGAGTTGGTAGGAGAACACCGTTTATCAGAGGTTGTGACAAAAGTCTTGTCGCAACCTCTTTTTTAACCAAAAAAGTGCAAATAGTTTACTTTAAGTAAGAGAATAATTATGATGGATAAAAAAGGTGGAACAAATAACATACTATATATATTGAAATGAACATTGTATGGATGCTCCAACTTGATGAAGCTAAGGAGGAATTCGTATGTCAGAAAAGGAATTAATGAAGGTAGTCGGTTTTTATGAAGGGTTGCCGATTGATGATCCAAAAAGCTTTATGGATGAAAAAGAACAGGTACCTGTACCCACTTCACAGGATCTTCTGGTAAAAGTCAACGCAGTATCTGTCAATCCTGTCGATACGAAACTTCGCCAAGATAATGGGATAAGAAATGCTTTGCGTATCTTAGGGTTTGATGGGGTCGGGAAAGTCGTTGCTGTAGGTGATGAAGTGCAAAAATTTTCTGTCGGCGATCGCGTGTTTTATGCAGGTACAACAACAAGAGCAGGAAGCAATCAAGAATACCAACTGGTTGACGAACGTATTGCCGCTCTTGCACCGAAAAATCTGTCAGATGAAGAAGCCGCAGCGTTGCCATTGACTTCATTGACCGCTTATGAATTGTTATTTGAAAAATTTGGTCTGATTCCAGAAGAAAATGCCAACCGCGGGAAAAAAATCTTAGTGATTAACGGAGCTGGGGGCGTCGGTTCGATTTTGAATCAGCTAGCGCATTGGGCTGGTCTAGAAGTCTATGCGACTGCAAGTCCGAAGAATTTTGAATGGCTGAAAAAAACAGGCGTAGACTATCCAATCGATTATCATCAAGACTTAAGTAAAAGTTTTCGTGAATTGGGAATCGATCAAGTAGAGTATGTCGCTGTATTATTCGATATTACCCGCTATTTTGATCAAATCAAGCACCTTGTCCGACCATTTGGACATGTGGGAACGATCGTAGGAATCAAAGAGCCGTTAGACATAGGTGTTTGGAAAAACCAATCTATCAGTTTCGACTGGGAGTATATGTTCGCTAAAACAGACTATAACTATGAAATCGAAACGCAAGGAGAAGCTTTAGCGCACATTGCTGCTTTAGCAAACGAAGGGATTATCCGCAGTACATTGAGCAAGGTCTATTCAGATGGGATCAATGCGAAGAACTTGAAACAAGCAACCAAAGACGTAGAAACAGGACATATGTTAGGAAAAGTCGTTGTTAGTGGTCCGTTCAACGGATAAGCAATAATACGCCGATTTTCTTCTTATTATAAATAAAAAACAAGAGCGCATGACAGTAATTTGTCATAAGCTCTTGTTTTTTTATTTATAATAAGCGAATCAATGAAAGGGAAAGAATACTTACCAAGACGATCACCAATAAGCTTTTTGAAAGAATAGCAGCTAAAAGCGTAGGAACTGAAGCCAAAGCATTTTCGAGATTGATCTGCGGCAGATGTCCGATGTTCTGGGTAAATAGACTGCTGAACCATAAAGCAGACATAATGACGATTGGGACAAAACTTAAATACTCAAGCAACGGTCGCGGTAAGTCGAATTTTTTCAGTAAGACAAACGGTAGGACCCTAGAAAGCCAAGTCGCTAGAGTACAACCTAAAATAGTCAGCAATGTAAACTCAAAAGAAGGCATGTTTGATCCACACCCCCAATCCGCACCCGATCAGTGTTACAACTACGATCACTAAGTTGCTTGGGATAAAAATCAGTCCGACATATACCAGAATCAAAGTGAGACCAATCAGAATCAACTGTAATCGTTTAGAGGTGTTTCTATCAGAAATGACTTGAAGATAAAGTAAGCCGATAAACATAGCGACGATGGCGAAATCCAAACCAAACTTTTTCGGATCAGTAATAAAATTACCTAAAAGTGCGCCAACAAGAGAAGAACCCACCCACGTCAAATAAGAAATCCAATTAGCTGTATTCATCCAACGAAAGTTTAACTTTTGTCCCGTATAGTTCAATTTATTCATTCCCAGAGCGAAACTTTCATCTGTCAGCAATGTGCCAATGAGCAGATTTTGAATCAGCCGATTTTTCTTGAAATAAGGGGCGATCGTCATACTCATCAAAATCATTCGGGAATTGACTAGAAAGGTCGAGAGAACGATGGAAAGCAACGGACTGTGGCTAGCAAGCATACTAACCGTGATAAATTGGGCGGAACCAGCATAAATCAGCAGGGACATCAACGTGACGACCAGCGGATGAAACCCGGCAGCTTTCCCAACGATACCAAATGCAAGTCCAATACCGATATAACCAAAAACGGTAGGTAACGTGTCTTTGATCGCAGTTTTTATATCTAACTTTTCATCCAATAACAAAACTCCTTTAGCACGACATAAATTTTCATAATTGTCGTCAAACTTGTGAATATTCTAAATTTTTATTTAACGTTTGTCAATGGTAAATAGTTCATACGAGGGGCATACTTAGAAGATAAAATTCTACTAGAAAAAATAAAAATGAGTATTTTTCATATAGCAAAAATAAAATAACGTATTATATGTATTAATTTACCGCTTATTCTTTATCCCCTAATGGATTGCAAAATTATAAAACAACTATTATGATTAAGTTTTTTTAAAAATACTGGTAAATGAACAATTGGTTTTAACAGCGATGATATCATGAAAAACAAGGAACGTCTTACGAAAAAATGATTTTTAGAAATGAAAAATGAAGATCTGATGGATTGGTATATGTTATTTCATACAAAATCATGTTGCGATTGTTTTCAACTGAAGGAGAGCCATATTTATAAAGGAGTTGGCAAAATGGAAGTATGGGAGATCATCGAATTTGTTCGAAAGCAAAAAGGTATCTCCGTAGCAGAATTATGCGGAAAGGAAGTCAGCCGATCCGTTTACGAACGGTTTGTAAAAAATCAAGCAGACACGACAGTTAGCAAATTTTCACATTTTTTACAAAAACTCAATCTTGGTTATGATGAACTGAGGATATTCGATTATCCGCCGGAAGTGGCAAACATGGACCGGATGATGAAAGAAATGGTTTTAGCATTTATGAATCAAGATAAAGAAGAATTGCAACATTTGATCAGCCTGTGCGAAGAAAAAGGAGACATCACTCAAAAGGAGAGACATCTAGCTAGTTTATGCAAATTACTGATTGCTCGTATAGTAGATGAGCCAATTGATGTTGCTGATTCAGAAGTTTATCAGTATCTGATTTATGCACAGACATGGACGAACTATGAGTTGGTGTTATTCAATCATTGTATGTATGCTTTTGATCCATTCTTTATCGATTTAGTGTTAGATAAAGCATTAGTCAGTATTTCCGCTTATCAAAACAGCAAGGATCGAAAGAATGAGAGCTTTCGGATGCTGGCAAACGCGATTATCCATTTTATCCAGCAGCAACAACGCGGACTAATTTGGAAATATATCTCAAAACTTGAAGCAGTCTTTTTAGAAGAAGATATGTTCTTTGAACGAAATCAGTATTCCCTACTCACTGGAATCTGGGAGATGATCAAAGGAAATGAAAAAGGAAGACAAAAAGTAAACCAAGCGTTGCAGATTTGTCAGCAACTTGGTGCAACGAAATATCATAAAATGAATCATGAACTTTTGAGAAATGTAGAAAGAATCTATGAAATCGATTTTCAATTAGACGAATTACTAGTAGTAGACAAATAAAAAGAGAGACAGCCGAGGTGTTACATCAAATACCTTGGGTATTTTTTTGCATGAAAAATATCAAAAGGATAATGAGACAATAAAAATCAAATCAAAAAAAATTTTTTCAAATATTTACGTACTTAATAAATGGGAGAATATTCACCACATATAAAACGAAGGAGGATCATCTGCATTTACAAGAGGGAATATTCGTTCTGGATAGAAAGAAAAGGGGGACAGAGGAGTATTGTCAAGTAAATATTAGCCGTTTTTTTTATATTTTTTTGAGAAAGAACATAAAACATTAAAATATCAGCCAGTTTTTAAGAATTATTTCAAAGTGATTTGTAATAAATTTAAAAAGGTCATACTTAGAAAAATATGTGAGATTAGAAATAATTTATATAGTTATTTTTCTTGGATTTTTGACCAGTCAAAAAAGGAGGAATAAGGAGGCAAAATAACACGTCGTATACGACACATGATGTGCGTGAATGCTACATTTTGACCACAGAGACAAAAAATAGTTTATGATGTACGCGTAACAAAAAATAACTTTTTATTAGGAGGAACAAACATGGCAGGAGCAATTGCAGTCACACCCGAACAGCTTAAATCACAGGCAAAGGTCTACCAGCAGGCAGCATCTCAAATCCAAGATGCGATCAGAAAGGTCAATTCCATGAACCAACAAATCGCTCAACAATGGAAAGGACAAGCCTTCCAAGCATATTTAGAGCAATACAATCAGCTGGAAGGAAATGTCAAACAGATGGAGCAGTTATTGGAAAGCATCAATCAACAGTTGAACAAGTATGCTGACACTGTGGCAGAGCGGGATCGTCAAGACGCTGGCTCATTTGGATTTTAAGCAATAAGGCAATAATAATTATTCAGTTTTGAGTGATCAGCAGACACATGACCTCATCGAGCATGGTCGTTCCTCACGGCTTAATATCGTAAGAAAAAATGGATGACAATGTTTTTCTGCATTTTTTGATGGCGTTCGCTTCTCACTGAAAAACTGAATCGGCACATGAAGCCAGATTCAGGAGCAAGAAGAGGCTGGAGCCACTATTTTTCCAGCCTCTCCTCACTGTTCCTGCTTTTGGCTAAAAGTGCGCTGAGAAACTATCTGCACTAAGGCCAATTTTTGTACAAACTTTTGAAGAAGTTTCTGCAAAAATTTGTCTTACTGCGTAGAGCCAATTGTTTTTAACCGCATTTATTTTAAGGAGTGGAAGAGTTTAGATGTTAACTGATTTTAGAAGGAACATTTCATTATTTCTAACAATTGCCGCTAGCTTATTTTTACTGCTTTTCTTTCTTTACTTAGGTTTCAAAGATGAGAACGTCACGATCAGTACAACTGATCTTACAGGGAAAATGCAATATGCACTAGTAAACGAAGATAAAGGAGCAGTCTTTGAAGGCAAAAATTATTCATTAGGTTCGGATTTTGTGACATTGATCAATAAAGACAGTAAAAATCGCTGGGAAACCACCACTCGAAACATCGCTACAGCTGGTGTAGAAAGCGGGCAATTTGATGCTCAAATCATCATTCCCCAAGATTTTTCTGAAAAATTGCTCTCGCTGCAAAGTATCAATCCGGAAAAAGCATTGATCGAATATCAAGTTCGAGATGGACAAAATGAAATCACGAATCAAATGATTCAAGACAATGTCAACACGATCTTAACGGACTTCAATCAGCGGATTATCCAAATGTATTTTTCCAGTATCGTCGGGAATTTATTTGAAGCACAGCAAAATGTGAATCAAATCGCCGGAACACAAGTAAACTATCAGACGAATTTGGAATCATCTATTTACAGTCCATTCAAAGAAATCCCAGGCAATTATACGAATGTGCTGGAAACAGCCAGTATTTTAGACACAGACAATCAGTCTTTTACTGCCCAGCAGCAAGCCTTTGTCCAGTCGGTCAAAGAGTTGCTGGACAGAAACAATCAAGGATTAGAAGGAGGCAGCCAATCGACTGAAGCAGTCAAAGAATCGGTCGAGGACTACACGAAGCAGGCAAATGAAAAACTGAAAGAATCGATCAGACAATTCAATGATCAAGTAGCGATGCAAAAAAAGCAGCTCAACGAACAATGGGAAACAGATACGGCAGACTATAAAAAGCAGCATGATCAATTGAATGAAACAATCTTGTCCCAGTTGGGTGATTTTTATACCAGCAATGAACAAGAAAGCACAGGTGTGTACGCCGGTTTTTTATCAGAATCGGTTCTTTTCCAAGTGACACAAATAAAAAGAATCACGGAACTTCAGTCAGAAATCGGTGAGCTACAAGCCCAGACAGAACAGTTGACCCAGTTGAAAAGCCAGATTGCAGCGACTTATTATAACGATCCTGCAGCTACTCCTGATACAGCAACCACCGAGCAAGTGAAAACAGCTATCCTCCAGCTGATTTCCGATTTGGGAGGGAACGCACCCAAATTGAACGCTGAGTATCAAGGAACACTAGAGACCTCATTGGCTCAGATCCCAGACAAGAGCTTGGAACAGTTAGTGGACGAATTAGCAAAACAGCAAGTGATCACACCTGATCAAGCTTCCCTTTACTTGGATGAACTGGCAATCGTCCGAAAATACGCCAATGATTTGAACAAGCCATTGGGAAAAGAGGTCCATTTCACGTATTTAGATCCTAGACAAGGACATCCTGAAATGATCACCATTCCGCAGCAAACAGTCACGCTTTCCATGGACCCGACAAAAGAGAATACTTATTCGATCCAATTACCAGCTGATTCGCAAGAACAAGTCAGTGTGATGCTAGATGGTCCCAAGCTGCAAGAAATCGAACAGTTAGTGAATGATGAACTGCATCCTTATCGCTATCAAACTACGATCATCGACCATTCAGATCATCAATTTACATTCGCAGCACCTGAAAAAATCGAAGAAACGGAAGAAAGTACACAAGATTCAACAGATGACCCGCAAGAAAAAGAATTGCCGAAACAGGTGACATTCACGGTCAACCTGCCGATCATCTGGCATTTGAACTCAATAGAACAAGCGACATCTTATAATGAACTTTACTATTCATGGTGCAGGAACGAAACGGTCCAAAGCGATCATCAGTATGCCGTCTATCTCCCGATGGATCAGCCGCTGATCGATGATGTGCCTAAAATTCTGACACATTTACAAGCACTGGATACTGCTGCGCAGCAAATCGCGACTCTTTTCGGTAATCCGAACCAGTCGTTATCAGTCCAGTCTTATGCTGCCATGATCCGTGCATCAGAAAACCAAGGGAAAACAGTTCTGGAACTAGCTAAAGACCAATCGATCTATCGTCGGTATGACAATATTACGAATGCTGAGAAACAAACGGTCATTACCGATAAATTATATGAAGAATACAAGAAATCAGGAGACAGGATCTACAAGGACACCGAGACTCAGATCAATCGACTGCAAGCGGTCATTGGGCATGAAACAGATCAGAATAAAGAAGAAGCCAGCCCTACGCTTTACGGCACATTGAATCTGATGACCATCCCGGAAAAACTGCTACAGGAAGCAGATAAATTGAATCGATGGTTCACAGATGCCAACCGGCAAATCAAGGATTCATACAATGCATGGGGCGAAACAGCAAAAATCGAAGCCGCATCAGTGATCAATGAAGAAAATCCGCATCCTGAAGAAAACGAGACGAAACAAATTGCCACCCAAACAGAGTCTTTAGTCCAAACGATGCAAGAACTGATGCGATCATCCAAAGAAACGGCTGCTAGCACCGAGAAATCTGCTGCAGAAGTCAAAGATATCGCGCCGGTAATCGAAGAATTAAAAACAACGACAGCTGATGTTCAGACAAATGCAACAACGATCCTCACCAATCTGGATCAATCGATTCAACAATCGAAGCAAATAACGAAAGAAAACGAAGAATATGCAAAGACCTTTGAAAAAGTGTTGTCCAACACGAAAAACGGCGGAGCAGACAATACACAAGTTTTCCATTTTCTGTCACGGCCGATCCAAGGAAAAGGTGTGTTCGGACAAACAAGACAAATCTCGTTAGTTCCTTATTACGCAACATTAACTGGCGCGATTCTGCTTATGGTCGCAGGGCTTTCATTACTAGGATTTATGAAAAAACGTAAAGTGACAGAAGCCAATCTGCTGGTTCAGCCGACAAGGATATGGCTGAACGTTCCTAATGTCTTCCTTCTTTCGTTTGTGACGATCTTACTTGCCGGTTTTTATGCTGGTGCTACCAGTGCAAGTGCTGGCACGGCGAATCGCTTGTTGTGGTTCAGCTATGCCTTTTTGACCTTTGCCAGCATGCAGCTGCTTGTCACAGGCTGTTTACGGCAATTCAAGAAACTTACCTTATATGGTTACGGCAGCGTTCTAGGATTGTATTTCATACTCACACCATTATTAGGAGTGACGGTCAAAATAGGTTCATTCACCGAGTTTCTCTATCGGCTGTCACCGCTCCAAAATATCCAAAATGGTTTCACAGTCCTGCTGAATGGCGGCCGTATCGGTTGGGTCAGTTATCTTGTGATCGCCATCCTTCTTGTTTTAGGACTGTTTCTGAATCTCATTGTTCTTCCTGAAGAACAAGATAGAAAAGAGCGTGAATCATGAATAAAAAAAGAAAAATCTGTTGGATCATCGGTATTTTGAGTGTTCTTTTTCCTATTAGCTTCGACGGAACACGTGTGCATGCTGAACAAGGGTCTCTTACAATCAACAATCAGGTAATCTATGAGGATCAGCAAACGGAAGCAGGCGGAAACGAGGTCTCTTTTGCCATCAATGACTTGTTTTTGGCGGAGAAAGAAGCGAAAGATCAGCAATTGAAAGCAAAACAAAAAGAACTGGTCTCAACTGCACAGGAAAAAATATTTTTTGAGGAAACGACTGAGCCAGAAGCTCTTGACCAAAAAGTAATGCCTTATCTCTTCAAAGAAGGAGACACTGTTGCTTCAGTCCAAAGTACTTCTTCTTCAACCATGCAGCAAAGGAAAGTAAATCAGCTGGTTACCTTTAGCGGCTATGTTCTTGGCGGAAGCCTATGCATAGGAATCGGTCTATTTTTAGGGAAACAATTAGCTTATCACAAAAATAAAAGGAGCAGGAGTGGCGTGTAGCATGGAAAAAGGTACAACAATCAGTATCAGTCTGCATACAGTTGATCGGATCATCGATCTGAAAGTCCCAAGCCAAGTCACTGTGGCACGACTGAAAACAATTTTACAAGAGTCGTTTCCAATCATTCATATCCGACTTCCCGAAAATTTTGAATTGGCTCTTTTGAATAAACCCATTCATTTGAGAAATGAGGCCATCTTAGCTGATTATTCTTTAGGCAATGGCGATCAGTTACAAGTGATCGAAAGACAAAAAAACAGGGAGGAAAACCCACTGTGAGAGAAATACAGAACATCGACCAAACCATTGGATTTATGAATGAGACTAACGCTGTAGAGGTGACTCTGCAGGCCAATCAGTATAGGCTGGACAAACTGACACAGTATCAGCACTTTTTAGCACCTGGTATCCGAATGCTGTCAGGAGAGATTATAGAAGCAACAGAAGAAAAGCTGGTTATTCGCTATAAAAAAGAAACGGCTACCTTGCCGCTTGAACAAGTCGTCAAAAAAGAAGAACTTTTCCAACGTTTGCTGCTGGCACAAAAAATCCATTTCTTAACGGATTTTCTACACCGTCCAGCTCAGCCTTTCCTCCATCCTGCTAATCTATTCGTTCGTGGAGAAGAACTAGTTATCGGGCACCGAGGATTTATGGAAACGATCGTCCCTTATATCAATGAAGAAGATGATTTTATCAAGCAATATCGGGCATTGGTCCTTTATATCCTGCATCCTAGATTAAACTATGAACTGCTGATCGAAGGCAGCGGTACGCTGAAAGATGCCTTTACAAAAAAAATAAACGAAGCAGATACGATCGAAATCATCGATCAGTTGCTAGCAACGGAGATTCTGAAGCAAAAGCAAAAACGAGCCAAAGAAACACAAGTGGTCAGTAAAAGAAATCATCAGATTTTTAAGTGGAGCAGCTTGGTATTGGGGGTATCGACAATCGGATTTGCTGTTGCGACAGGGATCTATGCTCTGGATAAACTCCCGGCACAAGAGCGTATCAGTTCCGCTGAGACACAATATATCGCCAATGATTACGCTGGTGTTTTGAATACGTTGAAAGAAGACGAACCTGAAAAACTGCCC
Organism: Enterococcus sp. HMSC072F02; assembly: GCF_001837725.1. Taxonomy (NCBI): domain Bacteria; kingdom Bacillati; phylum Bacillota; class Bacilli; order Lactobacillales; family Enterococcaceae; genus Enterococcus; species Enterococcus sp. HMSC072F02. The sequence continues at coordinate 11,382 of NZ_KV833978.1, read as the reverse complement.
ACTGGTGCTAAATATGTTGCCGCAGTCAGTGCCGTACAACTGGACAATTTGTCCAATGAACAAAAGGCAGCTATTTTAAATAACTTGTCCCTTAAATCGAGCGACAACACATTGCTTTACTGGATCTATGCTGGAAAAGGGAACTTCGATAAGGCACTGGATGTCGCTAAGAATCTTGGTGACAATCAATATATCTTACACACTTATACCAAGTTATACGATGCAACAAAGACCAACAACAAGATGAAAGGTGAAAAAAAACAAGAATTGCTCACAAAGTATGAAGAAGAGATCAATAAATACATGAAGTTGTTAGGAGGAGAAGATGGAAATGAAGCCAACTGATCGGTTCGTCCCATTAAGTGATCAAATCCGGACATCTGTAAAGATCCTCTTTGATATTTTTTATTTTGGTGAAACGTTCGTCCATGAACAACTCACCGAGAAACAGCGTCAAGTCGTACTTAACGGTCAAAGCTTCACTTATGAAGACCAGAAGTTATTGTGTGACGGAAAACCAATCAAGTCAGATGAACACTTGCTGATTTTAAGACATGAAGAGCTGGAAACTGTTTTTACGAATAAACCCAAAAAAGATTTTCTGATCTCCGGAGCGAAAAAATCGGCAGTTTTTTTAGAAACAGATGCATTGATCTCAATTCCTATCGATCCTAAAACCAAAGAATATCAGCTGAAGATCTATCCGAGTAAGGAACGTGTTTACTACAACGATCAGCTTATACAAGAAGGTACATTTTCGTTTGGCGTAGGAGATCGGTTGATGGTCGATCGTTTAGTGATCGAAGTCCGGGAAAAGCAGCTGCGTTTCACCAGTCTGGGCACAAACTATCAGCTGGATCCATGGAAACTGGTAGAAGAAACGTTTCTTCCCGAATATCCGAATGATTTCCCATTTTTTAGAAGAAGCCCGCGTATCCATTTGAAAGAACCAGCGAATGAAATCGAGATCCTTGCACCGAAACCAAAAGAAACAGAAGGCAGGAATGACTTATTGAAAACAATCGTGCCACCACTTGGTATGGTCGTTTTAAGCGGTGCCACAAGTTTTCTTAGCGGAGGAAACCCGATCATGATGCTGAGCATGGGTGGTGCGAGTCTATTGACAGCTGGTTTTTCAGTTTCCAGTTATCTGACCAATAAAAAAGAAACGAAACGAACAAACGAGGAACGGGAAACCACCTACCGCCAGTATATGCTTCAAAAAAAATCAGAACTGAACAAGCTGCAGCAAAAACAAAAAGAAGCGTTAGCGTATATGAATCCTTCTATAGATGATTTGGCTGTGATGGCTAAAGAATATCATGCGCGGATCTATGAGCGTATGAGCCGCAATGAAGATTTTTTGAATATTCGAGTGGGCACAGGAGAAATCATCTCCAGTTTCAAGACGAACTACCAGCCAGCAGAAGAAGATGATTTGAGCAAAGAAGCAGAAGAACAGCTCGTCTGGCCTTATAAACAGTTGGACGAAGCGCCAATCGTCGTTCCGCTAAAGGATCAGACGCTAGGATTAGCAGGACCATCTGCTGTACTGCGAACCGCCGTCCAAACCATCCTTTTCCAATTATCGGTTCTTCATTCGTACCGAGATGTCGAATTCATCACATTGGTTCCGGAAGCGGATTATCAAAAGGAGTGGAGTGCCTGGCGCTGGCTGCCCCATACGAAGATCCGACATTTGAATCTTCGGGGAATCGTCCATCACGCACAGTCACGGGACATGGTCCTGAATTCCTTTTATCAAATGCTGACAAAGCGACGCCAGCAAGTCAAAGAAGCCGGAAATGAAACAGTTGTTTTTCAGCCGCATTACATTTTTTCGATCCTTGATGAAAGCTGGCTTTCAGGTCATGGATTGAATGAATTTCTGGCTGAAGACATGAGTCTTTACGGTGTGACAGTCATTTGGGGAAAAGAAGCCTTGAACATGCTGCCGGAGACAACGACAACGCTCATCGAATATTAAAGTAGTGAATCTGCTACCCTGATCAATCAAAACAGCGAATACATCAATCAGACCTTCTTGCCAAATCATCTGCCAACTAGCTATCCACTGGAGCAAGCCATCCAGCGTTTAGCGAACCTGCAGCACGTGGAAGTGGAGAAGAATGCGGTGCCGGAAAGTCTTAGTTTATTAGATCAATACGAAGTGAAAAAAATAGAAGAACTTTCTATTCGGACTCGCTGGTTGAAAGCTGAACCAAACAAATCAATTCGTTCTTTGATTGGTTGGAGAGGAAAATCGGAGTATGTCTATTGGGATCTGCATGAGCGGGTTCATGGTCCACATGCACTCGTTGGAGGAACGACTGGTTCAGGAAAATCGGAGTTTTTGACCACCTATTTGCTAGGTTTGGCGATTAATTTTTCTCCAGAGGATATCGGAATGCTGATTATTGACTGGAAAGGTGGAGGAATTGCAAATACATTAGAAAAATTACCTCATTTCATGGGGGCAATTACTAATCTAGATGGTGCAGGGACGGCTCGTGCATTGGCAAGTATCAAAGCAGAACTGAACAAAAGACAAAGAGAGTTTGCTAAATATGGAGTAAACAATATCAATGGATACATGAGTTTATATAAACAACGTCTAAACCCTAATCCAGCTATCACTTATCCTAGTAAACCATTACCACATTTGATTTTAGTTTCAGATGAATTTGCTGAATTAAAAGCAAATGTTCCTGAATTCTTAGAAGAATTGACCTCAGTAGCACGAATCGGCCGATCGCTAGGAGTCCATTTGATTCTAGCCACACAAAAGCCATCTGGTGTGGTAAATGACCAGATTGAAGCAAATAGTACAAGTAAAATCGCACTTAAAATGGCTAGTGTCCAAGATTCGAATGAATTACTAAAAACCCCAGATGCTGCTCAAATCATAAATCCTGGTCGTGGTTATCTTAAAGTTGGCGAAAATGAAGTATATGAATTATTCCAAAGCGGTTATGCCGGTGTTTCATATGATCCAGACAAAATAATCGAAGAGAATGTGGACGAACGGATTTTTATGATCAATGATTTAGGGCAATCAGAGGTGCTCTATAATCCTGGTGAGGAAGTGATTCAAGGAAAAGATACTAGCGAATTACCAACGCAACTAGAGGCAGTGATTGACAAGATCGATCAAATTTTTCAACAGTCGGATTATATCCTCCCCGAGAAGCCTTGGTTACCCAATCTGGAAGACCAGATCGTGACGCCGTCTGTGAAAGAAACGAAAGAAAGAAAAATGGATATCCCGCTTGGAGTAGTAGACATACCGTCCAAACAAACACAAGAAATCTATAATTATGATTTGGTAAAAGCTAGCCACACTGCTATATTTGCAAGTCCGGGGTACGGAAAATCAACAATATTGCAAACGATTACGATGAATCTTTCACGTCAGAACACGCCGGATCAGATTCACTTTCATTTATTGGACTTTGGGAATAATGGTCTATTGCCATTAAAAAATTTGCCTCACACAGCAGACATTGTCACTTTGGAGGAAGACGAAAAGCTGCAAAAAATGTTGGATAGGATTTCTCTTGTATTAACAGAAAGAAAACAGTTATTCAAAGAATGCGGCGTAGCAAATCTTGAACAATATGAAACGAAAAGGCAAATAACATTACCAATCGTTGTTACAGTCCTTGATAGTTATGATGGTCTAAGCACGGATGATACGCGTAAGGAAAAAATCGATGGAATTTCGTATCGAAAAGAAAGAACAGTTTTATGTGGCAGGTGTGGCGAAAAAAGTCCCTGTCCAATTTGAAGGAGTTAATCAAGAAATACAAAAGTTAGCGCAGACGATCACGGAGACTCAAAGGGAAGAGATGCATAAGTTAGGAGATTTATATCCACATCAAGTAATCAACGCTTCTTATGGATTTGATGGAGACCGCTTGGAAGAAAAGGGTAGTTTGATGCACATGATCGGCTTTGCTACGACAAAAGAAAATCCGTACGCTGATTTAGAAATGTTTGCTATAGAAGAACACACTTGGGCCATTTTTCCTAATAAAGGACCATTTCCCCAAACTTTACAAGACACTTGGGGGAAAATCTATGCAGAATGGCTTCCTTCTTCAGATTATGAGTTAGTTGAAGCTCCCGAGATCTCTTTTACAAAATGGGGAGAGGACTTCAGTCATGTTTACAGTGAAATTTGGATTGCAGTGAAAGCAAAAAAATAGTTAAAAAATGAAAGTATCCCTACAAGAAGAGCGTAATCGTGTCATTTCTCTTTAATTTTATGTAAGATGAACTTAACATAATAGAAAGGGTGGGAGAAATGGCAAAGTATAAGATTGAAGAAAAACCAGAGTTTGCAGTGACAGGTATTGGTGTGGAATTGAAAAGTAGCAATACAGATTTTGTCGGTTTGGCAGCAGAGAAGCAAGCCTTTGAGCAAAAAGTCATCAGTGACGGAACAATAGACACCTTGAAACAATCTGCTGAAAATCATTATTTCTTTACAGTCAACGAACCCTATGACGGGAAAATGATGTACTATGTCGGTGTTCAAACGAGTCAGGATATTCCTAACACTACGAGAATCATCCCATTTCCAAAAGGAACCTATCTCATTGTAAGCGCTTCTGCTGAGTCGTCTGAAGAGTTGAGAAATGATTTGACGAATACGGCCTTTGGACATGTTTTAAGAGAAGTAGAAGATTACGCCTATGTTGGGGGACCGAATGCTGTCGTTGAAATGGGTGTTGCCGATGGGAAATACATTGGAGAAATCTGGATACCGGTAGTCAACAAACCATGATAATATAGAGGTCGTGAAAGTAGCGTTTTGACCTGAGCATTAGAGAGGAAAAAGAGGCATGACAAGGATTTTGTTCCTGGGAGAATAAAAGAATTTATGTAGACGATTCCGATCAGAAAAATGCAGGCCCAGTAGAGAGAATTATAAAAATCTCTCTACGAGGCCTGTGTTTTCTGGTCTTTTTTCTTTTTCCAAAACGGCTATTTTATGTATCAGACTATCAAGTGTGATCTTAGCCATTTCTTCTTCTGCTTTTTTCTGCAGCCGAGCGTAGCTTTCTTCTAAAGCTTCCTGGATATTTGCACCAACGACGCAATTTGGGTTTGTTTTTGGATCGACTTGGATAAGCTGTGTATTACCTTCAATGCTACGATAGACATCTAGTAAAGAAATCTGATCTGGTCTTTTGGCAAGGGAAGGTTGCGGTTTTCCGGTTTTTGTAAGGATCAAGCCGGATTTTTTGAGCTGACTCATGATTTTACGTACATTTGCTGCATTTGTTTCGATACTGCTGGCAATCATCTCACTAGAAAGCAATCGGGTATCTTGAAACATTTCAATATAGGCAAGTACATGGATTGCATCACTAAATTGCAGAGAATACTTCATCAATTGTCATCCTTTCATTTTTTTTGCTTGACTTATCTTACCACACTCTTTATGATAAAGGTGTAATTTATAAATGTACAGCTTTAAATCTTAACAAATAAAAGGAATAAGGAGTGGGAAAGATGCATTATTTAGTAACAGGAGCAACTGGAGGTTTTGGTGGTTATGCGCTGGAATTCTTAAAAAAGATGGTTCCACAAAATGAAATCTATGCACTAGTACGTAGTGAAGAAAAAGGAGAAGCACTGAAAGAAGCTGGATTTAACATACGTATTGGTGATTATGATGATTTAGATTCAATGAAAGAAGCGTTGAAAGGAATAGATCGATTGCTTTTTGTCTCTGGCGTTCCAGGAAATCGCCAAGCCGAACATGAGAATGTAGTGAAAGCAGCGCAAGCAGCCGGGGTATCTTATATCGCTTATACAAGTTTTGCAGATGCCGATCACTCAATCAGTGTATTAGCGCCAGATCACCAATTCACTGAAAAAACGATTAAGGATTCAGGTATTCCCCATACATTTTTACGGAACAATTGGTATGTAGAGAATGAATTACCTATCATTGGGCAAGCTTTAACAACTGGTCAATTCGTTTATGCTGCAGGAAATGGAAAAACAGGTTGGGCATTGAAACGTGAATATGCAGAAGCCGCAGCAAAAGTACTAGTAGAGAATGACTCCCTAGAAATCTTAGAATTATCCGGCCATCTAACTGACTATGAAGAATTAGCCAAGGCATTAGAGCGTGCGACAGGTAAAGAGTTAGAAATTATTGAAGCAAGTGATGCAGCGTTTGTCGAAAATCTAAAAGAAGCCGGATTCCCTCAAGAAGCAGCTGACATGTTTTTAGCGATCCAACATGATATCAAAAAGGGTCAGTTAGCTGTTTCTTCTGATGATTTAGAAAAAGTTTTGGAAAAACCATTAGTCTCTCTTGAAGCAGCATTGAAAGAAATATTGGATCAGGAATAATGGATGATATAAAGAGGTTGTGAAAAAGCCGCTTAGTTTTGAGTATGAAGAAAAATTTTATGAAAATGGCTTTCCACATTTTTGCATAAATTTGACTTCATGCCGATAAACTGGTTTTTGAACACCGTTTACCAGAGGTTGTAAAAAAGCTATTCTGCATCAAGTAATAAGAAGAGTCAAATAAAAAATAGCTCTTCATATGTTTCGTTTGGCTGGACTTATTACCGCGGAGTTGGCAGGAGAACGCCGTTTTTATTCGAAAAAAGCAGCTGAGACAAGATTTTTGTCTCAGCTGCTTTTGTTTATCGATAAAAAAGTCTGGGGAAGACGATGGATCAGGCTTTGTTGGAAACAGAGCCGATTTTATCATTTGCTTTTACATCACGTGCGGGTTTAATTTCTAGGTTTTGGACTTTGTCGCCATTTGTGAATACAACGACCATATCCGTGTTTTTGCCTGCAGATTGAATAGCAGCAAGATCAACTAAAGCAATCAATTGACCTCTTGCGACTTTTTGACCTTCTTCTACATATAAAGTGAATGGTTCGCCTTTTAAGTCAACGGTGTTGATGCCCATATGAAGTAAGACTTCGATACCAGAATCAGTTTGGATACCAACGGCATGTTTCGTTGGGAAAATGTTTGTGATCGTACCAGCGATTGGAGAGAAGATTTCTCCATTTTCTGGTAATACAGCATAGCCGTCACCCATCATTTTTTCTGCGAATACATCATCTGAAACTTCAGTGATTGGAATCAGTTTCCCATTTGCGATAGCGTAAATATCTTGTTCGATCGTTCCACCGGCAAACGTCTCTGTTTTAACCACAGTGTTTGTTTGTGTAGGTCGTGCTGCAGCGCCACCATGCAATTTTGCCATCTCATCTGCAACGAATTGTACTTCTGTACCTACGATGACTTGCGCATTTTTCCCATCAATGATTTTCATTCCAGGTACGCCAGTGGCTTTGATTTTGTTTTGATCGATCAGGCCTGTATCTTTGACTTGCAAACGAAGACGTGTAGTACAGTTGTCGATTGAAGTTACATTGTCAGCTCCGCCTAATGCAGCGTAGATTTTGTTTGCTTGTGCAGCATATTTATTGTCTGAATTAGTCGTTGCAGTATCGTCATCTGAAAGATCTGCTTCCTCGCGGCCAGGAGTCATCAGATGGAATTTTTTGATAGCAAAGTTAAAGCCAAAGTAGTAAATTACTGCTGTTACTAACCCTTGGACGATCAACATCAAAGGCTGATTCGCAATCGGATTTTTCAAAGATAGGAAGTAATCGACAAATCCGGCACTAAAGGCAAATCCTGCTGTCCAATGGAAGAATGCACTCACTGCTAAAGAAATCCCAGTGAAAATGGCATGCAAGACATATAATGGCCAAGCAACGAACATAAATGAGAATTCAAGTGGTTCTGTTACACCAGTAAAGAATGAAGCAAAAGCTGCTGCTAACATCAATGAAGCTGTTTTTGCTTTGTTTTCTGGACGTGCATTTCTGTAAATAGCATATGCTCCTGCTGGAAGCCCGAACATCATGATTGGGAAAAATCCAGCTTGATACATTCCTGTTACGCCTTTTGTTCCTTCAGAAGCCAAGAATTTACCGATATCATTGATTCCAGCTACGTCAAACCAGAACACGGAGTTCATTGCTTGATGCAATCCTGTAGGGATCAGTAAACGGTTGAAGAAGCCATAAAGACCTGCACCAACCCATCCTAAACTCAAAATGAATTTAGCAAAAGAAACTAAAGCAGAGTAAACCGGAGGCCATACGAGCAGTAGCACTGCACTGATCAGCAGCATGACGAAGGCAGCTAAGATTGGCACTAAACGCTTGCCGCTAAAGAAAGATAAAGCCATCGGTAATTTTGCTTCGTGGAAACGATTATAAAGAGCTGCCGCAATCAATCCGGCAATAATACCAATAAATACGTTACTGATCTGAGCAAAAGATGGATCAACTGATTCTGGTTTGATATTCAATAAAGTGGCTACTGAATCAGTTTTTAAAACATTTACGGGAACTTCAAATGCAACCAAACCTGCCAAGGCAGCAGCACCTGATTTGTCCACTGACATCCCTAGTGCTAACCCAACAGCAAATAGCAAAGGCAATTGACCTAAAACTGCGTTACCGCCAGCTTGTAAAAAATGAGCGACAATGTCGTTACTATAAGATGCCCACCAGTTTCCGATCCCTACTAGCAAAGCAGCAGCAGGTAAGACCGCAACTGGGAGTTGAAGGGAACGTCCCATTCGTTGTAGATATGCTTTCAATTTTTTTCCTCCTCATGATTGTTAACATTTGTTTGTACGATTGCGCTTCTTAAACGCTCGATATGGATGGCCAAGTAACCCAGTTCTTCTTTCGTGATCGCGAGCTGGTATTCTTTGGTCAGCAACACACGGATTTTTTTAGAAATCTTATAGCTTTCTGGGTATTTTCGTTTGACCATTTCTACGATTTCCGTATCTAAGACAGCATATTGTTGTGCATGGGTTCGTTGTAGAAGCAGTCGTAAATGATTCACCAGTCTTGAATAATTCAGTGAAAATGGTTCTGAATGGATATCTGTTTCCAATTCTGATTCCACTAAATGGATGATATCAGATACAATCGTCACTTCACGGATACTGCGATGGTTATTATTTCGACCGCTTCGTCCGCTGTGGATATGGATTGCGATATATCCTGCTTAGTCATAAGTGTATGGAATCCCAAGCTCTTTTGTCAGATATTCTACTGCCCATTGAGCAATACTGAATTCATCACTGTAAAGCACTTCGATTTCTCTCAAAAGCTTGTTGCGGATGACGATACCGTTATTGATGTTCTCCGCAGAAAAAGCAATGTGGTCGGTCAAAGCGATCAACACATGTTCATTCAGTTTCTCCATCAAGACAGTTTCCGCATGATCGATGATTGTTTCTGCTGCAAACAAAAAGCGTTCATCGATCTGATTGAGTAGATTTTGCAATTTGATTTGTCCTTCTGGCTCCATGACGAATATCCGCTCAATATCACGATCAAAGATCAAATCATTTCTTTTTCTGTCAAATCCAATTCCTTTTCCAATAGCTACTTTTTCCTGCCCACCGTCATCTACCAATACTGCATTTTGATTAAAGATCTTTTTGATTTTCATGCGCGCACCCTTTTTGAAGATTTGGTTTTCATGTCTGCTAGACCAGTTGATTGCGACCAAACAAAAATAGACACGAAAAACCTCCTAGGGAAACCATGTTCCTCAGAGATTTTTCATGCCTAGTATGATCTAGTCACATGAAACGAATTATTGTTAACGTAATCATTTTATATAGACAGTTATGTTTTGTCAATTCTTTTTTTATAATTATAGTAATTTAAAGGAATATATGAGGATCATTGAGAGCACAAAATAAAGAAACGTACGTTATTTAATTATGAGCATTGACTTACTTTTTTAGTTACACTGTTATTTAGGTAAAGTTTCATATTTAAAGGAGAAAAAGAATGAAAGCAAGAAATTTATTATTTAGCGTTATTCTTTTAGGAAATCTAGCAGTTGCCAACACAACCGTGCTAGCTGAAGAAACGACAGGAACAGTCACAGCTCAGACAACGAGTTCTTCAGAAATAGGAATTGAAAACGATACAGAAAGTACGTTGCAGTCAGCTACTGTCTCCGAAAATACGGTTTCAACTGAAGAATCAACAACAGGGACAACAGAACAACCGCAAACGGAAGAAAGCACATCAGCAGAAGCTCAGAAAAATCCAGAGAATGCGGAAGAAATCACGAACAAATTGACAGATGGACAAACATTGACACATACCCATCAAGCAGATTTGTCTGAATTCGAAAACTATACTGGCTACGCTTTTTCTGCCCGCTCATCTGCTAATTCTCAACAAGCATTCATTGATAGTATTGCATCCACTGCACAAAGCTTGGCAAGTGCCAATGACTTATACGCATCAGTCATGATTGCACAAGCAATCGTTGAAAGCGGCTGGGGGAACAGTACCTTGGCTTCTGCTCCTAATTACAATCTATTTGGAATCAAAGGAAGCTATAATGGCCAATCTGTTACGATGCCTACTTCGGAATATGTCAATGGACAATGGATTACGGTAAATGCTGCTTTTAGAAAATATCCTTCGTACAAAGAATCATTACAAGATAATGTGACGGTATTGAAGACGACTTCTTTCCAGCCGGGCGTGTATTACTATTCTGGTGCATGGAAAAGCAATACGAACTCTTACAAGGATGCTACAGCTTGGTTGACCGGTCGTTATGCCACTGCGCCTAATTATGGTGCTACACTAAACAATGTAATCGAGACTTACAATCTGACGCAGTATGATACAGCACCAACTTCAACTTCTCCAATGTATCGTTTATATAATCGTCATACAGGAGAGCATTTGTATACATTGAATGCCGGTGAAAAAAATTATCTGCCAACTGTAGGCTGGGAATATGAAGGAATTGCTTGGCAAGCACCAAACAGTGGACAGCCTGTCTACCGTTTATACAATCCTTACAGCGGAGACCATCATTACACAATGGCGCAATCTGAGATCAACTCCTTAACAAAAATCGGTTGGCGCTATGAAGGTCTAAGTTTTTACTCTGGTGGTTCCAAGCCAATCTATCGACTATTCAATCCAAATGAAAAAACTGGTACCCATCACTATACCTTAAGTGCGAAAGAAAGAGATTGGCTAACGCCAATGGGCTGGAGATATGAAGGAATAGGATTTTATGGTTATTAAAAAGAGGTTGTGACAGAAGTGGTCAGCTTCAAGAAATAAGAAGGAATTGACGACAATTGTTTCTCCAATTTTTGTGAGATTTCGGCTTATTCTCGAAGAAGGTACTTCTGGAACACCATGTATCAGAGGTTGTGAAATCAGCGTTTTGACCTGAGTATTAGAGAAACAAACGGGAAAATAGATCCTCATATTTTGTCGCTTGTTGAGCGAATACCGAGGGTCAGCTGATTG
>NZ_KV833977.1:73945-74216 GCF_001837725.1 Enterococcus sp. HMSC072F02 | reverse complement strand
AGGTCAGCGGTTCGATCCCGCTAGGCTCCATTTCATTTAAATAATGAATATCTTTTTCGCGGTGTAGCTCAGCTGGCTAGAGCGTCCGGTTCATACCCGGGAGGTCGGGGGTTCGATCCCCTCCGCCGCGATTTTTAAGAGCCTGGACCTTTAGCTCAGTTGGTTAGAGCAGACGGCTCATAACCGTCCGGTCGTAGGTTCGAGTCCTACAAGGTCCATTGTGGCGTTGTAAGTTTCATATGGAGGATTACCCAAGTCCGGCTGAAGGGAA
>NZ_KV833977.1:73363-73845 GCF_001837725.1 Enterococcus sp. HMSC072F02 | reverse complement strand
AGGTCGATGGTTCGAGTCCATTTAGGCCCATTAGTACAAAATCTTATTGGTTTTGGGGAAGTACTCAAGTGGCTGAAGAGGCGCCCCTGCTAAGGGTGTAGGTCGGGAAACCGGCGCGAGGGTTCAAATCCCTCCTTCTCCGTTTCAATATTTTGTTTTACCTGGCCCGTTGGTCAAGCGGTTAAGACACCGCCCTTTCACGGCGGTAACACGGGTTCGAATCCCGTACGGGTCATTAAATTCAATATAGTTTTACATGGAGGATTACCCAAGTCCGGCTGAAGGGAACGGTCTTGAAAACCGTCAGGCGGGTAAAACCGTGCAAGGGTTCGAATCCCTTATCCTCCTTTATCATATTACCGCGGGATGGAGCAGTCTGGTAGCTCGTCGGGCTCATAACCCGAAGGTCGTAGGTTCAAATCCTGCTCCCGCAATTTAAAAACTAAAAACACTGGTTCCGTGGTGTAGGGGTTAACATGCCT
>NZ_KV833977.1:25520-73263 GCF_001837725.1 Enterococcus sp. HMSC072F02 | reverse complement strand
GAGATCGCGGGTTCGATTCCCGTCGGAACCGTTTGGCTCGGTAGCTCAGTTGGTAGAGCAATGGATTGAAGCTCCATGTGTCGGCAGTTCGATTCTGTCCCGCGCCATTATGCGGGTGTAGTTTAGTGGTAAAACCACAGCCTTCCAAGCTGTTGTCGCGAGTTCGATTCTCGTCACCCGCTTTTAGTTTTTATGGGCCTATAGCTCAGCTGGTTAGAGCGCACGCCTGATAAGCGTGAGGTCGATGGTTCGAGTCCATTTAGGCCCATTTATTTTATTGGCCCGTTGGTCAAGCGGTTAAGACACCGCCCTTTCACGGCGGTAACACGGGTTCGAATCCCGTACGGGTCATGGAAGATACTTGATGAGTATCTTTTTCTTTTTATCTGAAAGAATGATTTTAAAAGGCTTAGCAGAGTTATCTTTATAGATGATTGTGCTAAGCTTTTTTGGATAAATCTAACGTAAAATATTTATATTTTTTAAGCAAAAAAATGAAAAAATACGAGCAGAAAACTGTTTTATCTGCTATACTTGGTTCGTTGCAAGTTCCCGAAAGGATCCGTAGGACGGAGATGCCTTGTAACCGAATTTAACTAGGGGGAATCATTATAATGGTAGAAAGACACTTATTTACATCAGAATCTGTTTCTGAAGGACATCCAGATAAAATCGCTGACCAAATCAGTGATGCAATCTTGGATGCAATTTTAGAACAAGACCCAACAGCACGAGTAGCGTGTGAAACATCTGTAACAACTGGGCTTGTTTTAGTATTTGGAGAAATATCTACGACGGCATATGTAGATATCCAAAAAGTTGTACGGGAAACAATAAAAGAAATTGGTTATACACGTGCAAAATTCGGATTTGATGGAGATACAGCAGCTGTATTGGTTGCGATTGATGAACAATCTCCTGATATTGCTCAAGGAGTTGACGAAGCACTTGAGATCCGGGATGAAGATAAAAAAGACGTATTAGATGAAATTGGTGCTGGCGACCAAGGGTTAATGTTTGGTTTTGCTGTAGATGAAACACCGGAATTAATGCCTTTACCAATCGCTTTGAGTCATCGTCTGGTACGCCGCTTGGCAGATTTACGTAAATCAAATGAATTAACGTATTTACGTCCAGATGCAAAATCTCAAGTCACAGTTGAATATGATGATCAAGGACAACCTGAACGCGTAGATACAATCGTTATTTCAACACAGCATGATGATGCAGTAGATAATGAAACAATTCGTCATGATGTCATCGAAAAAGTAGTGAAGGAAGTTATTCCAGCTGAATTATTAGATGATCAAACAAAATATTATATCAATCCGACTGGCCGATTTGTCATTGGTGGTCCTCAAGGGGATGCCGGATTAACAGGAAGAAAGATCATTGTTGATACGTATGGCGGTTATGCTCGTCATGGTGGCGGTGCTTTTTCTGGTAAAGATGCGACAAAAGTTGACCGTTCTGCCAGCTATGCTGCACGTTATATTGCTAAAAACATCGTTGCAGCAGGGCTTGCTCGCAAAGCAGAAGTACAGCTAGCTTATGCGATTGGTGTTGCTCAACCTGTTTCGATCTCCATCAATACTTTCGGTACTGGAACGGTTCCGGAAGAAGAATTGATTGCTGCAGTGAGAGAAAACTTCGATCTTCGGCCAGCAGGAATCATCGAGATGCTTGATTTGCGTCGTCCGATTTACAAACAAACAGCTGCTTACGGTCATTTTGGTCGTACAGATGTGGATCTGCCTTGGGAACATACGGACAAAGTAGATGCATTGAAAGCAAGTTTAGCAAAATAAGCTATATTCAGCTGGAACGATCGCCGAATGGTGGTTGTTCCAGCTTTTTTTATGGCAGTGCACCTCTTGAAAAAGATAGTGAGTATTTATCTATTTTTAGATCCTGTCATGATGAAAAAGGAGGAATAAGATGAAAAAAGAAACAAATGTTGCTTTAGTCACAGTGAGTGTTTTCATTGCAACGTTCATGACGGCTATTGAAGGAACAATCGTAACAACCGCTATGCCAACGATCGTCGGCTCATTACATGGAATGGAAATCATGAACTGGGTATTTTCGATTTATTTGCTGACAAACGCTATGCTTACTCCGATTTACGGAAAACTTGCGGATAAAGTGGGACGAAAACCAATTTTTATTTTTGGGACATTATTGTTTATTATCGGTTCGTTATTTTGCGGTTTATCTCAAAGCATGATTGGGTTGATTGCTGCTCGTGCGATTCAAGGGATGGGCGCTGGAGCAATGATGCCAGTAGCTTTGACGATCATCGGCGATCTTTATTCTATTGAGAAGCGAGCAAAAGTTTTAGGTTTGAATAGTTCAGCTTGGGGGATTGCCAGTGTTTTTGGACCGCTCGCGGGAGGATTCATCGTTGAAACGATCAGCTGGCACTGGATCTTTTTTATCAATGTGCCGATCGGAATTCTATTAATTATTTTTATTTGGCTATATTTAAATGAACCAAAAATCATACATGAGTCTAAACCAATGGATATTTTTGGTAGTTTTAGTTTGATGGTCATGCTTGTCTCATTGCTGTTAGGATTCCAATTATTAGGAGACGAAGGAATGAGTCCGCTTGTTTCTGCTTTGCTGCTAGGTAGTATCGTACTGTTAGGTATTTTTATTTTTGCCGAAAAAAGAGCTAAAGATCCTGTCATCATGATGTATTTATTCAAAAATCCACTATTTGTTGTGGTCAACTTGGCTGCAGCATTGGCTAGTGGTTTTTTGATGGGAATCGATGTTTATATTCCTATGTGGATGCAAGGTGTATTAGGACTGAATGCAGCAATTGGTGGGTTGGTATTAGCACCATTATCACTAGTCTGGATGGTCGGTTCTTTCCTTGCAAGCAAGTGGATGACTCAAATGAAAACTCATTGGGTCTTGAGAATTGGACTACTAATCGCAGCTATTGGGGGCGCTTGGTTGTATCTTATGCCTTTCAGAAGTAACTATTTATGGTTTTTTGCTATATCAACGGTCATCGGTATAGGCTTAGGTGTGACCATGACTACCTCGACTGTCAGTGCACAAAATAGTGTATCTCGTGATCAGCTTGGTGTAGCAACTTCTTTTAATACGTTAGTTCGAACAATTGGTCAAACAGTCATGGTTTCTATTTTTGGTTTATTGATAAATGGGGTAACTAAACGAGAACTTGCAGCAGCAAATTTAACAAATGATACGGATATCATGAACAAACTGGTGAATCCACAAACGGCTAAATATATCGATGCGGATATTCTATTGCCATTAAGAAAAATTCTTTATGATGGGTTACATTCCGTTTATCTAGTTGGCTTGTTACTCGTGATCATTGCTTTGGTCTTAACGCTTTTCGTTCATGAAAAAAGTGGTAAAATAAAACAGTAGTTTCGGTCGAGACATGTACTTTGCCGAATCATTCAAATTTAAAGTTATTCAAAAATAACTTCTTACTAAGGAAGGCGAAAATATGGCATTTATTCAAGCAAATATTTATTCGAATGTATTAGAAATGGAAGTCAATCTAAATGTGATACTTCCACAAACAACTAAAAAGGTGATTGGCACCAGTTCAGAGCAAGCGACAACGGACATACCTGTTTTATATTTACTTCATGGGATGGGTGGCAATCATAGTGTATGGGAAAGACGTACGTCGATTGAACGTTATGTAGCAGACTACGGATTAGCTGTCATCATGCCATCTACTGATCTTGGCTGGTACACAGATACGGTTTATGATATGAAATATTGGACGTTCATTGCAGAAGAGCTACCTGAGATTTGTCATGAACTATTCCCACAATTAACAAGAAAAAGGGAAAAAACATATGCCGCTGGATTATCGATGGGCGGATATGGCGCATTAAAACTAGGCCTTGCAAAATCAGAAAATTTCGCAGCAGTAATCTCTCTTTCAGGCGCTGTTTCTGTAGGAAACCGAATGGATGATCTTTTGATGGTTCGTAAAGCAGCCTTTTGGGAAGGAATCTTTGGACCATTGGATCAAATCGAAGGTTCAAAGAATGATCCACAATATTTATTGAAAGAATTAGTAAAAAGCGGAAAACCAGTCCCAAGGTTTTATATGGCTTGTGGGGAATCTGATTTTCTTTATCAAGCAAATCAGGAAATGGTATCTGCTATGCAGGAACAAGGCTTAGCGGTCACCTTTGAACAAGGACCTGGCGATCATAATTGGATCTTCTGGGATCAATGGATCCAACGTGCATTGGTGTGGCTGATGGAAGAAAAGTAAAAAAGAGACTTAAAAAGATAGCTCCTATAGAGATCACTTTGTTGGTGACCTTTATAGGAGCTTTTTTTATCAATTGTTTTCTCTTCTTTTATTTTGTTGGCATAAACCTTCAATATAGGTTTGTGCACTCGTTAGAAAGAGTGCTTTTTCATTCAATTCTGCATGGGACTGCATACTTTCTTTAGATCCCTCTAATTGATTTTCAACTACATAATTACGCATAAATAGAACTGTTTCTTTCAAAAATTCATTTCCGTCCATAATCTTTTGCCGAAGCTGTTGTTCATGCTGCTGATCCATTAGCTGTCCAATCAATAAATTGTGGAGAGAGGCAATGGCCTGATGACTTTGGGTGACTGAAAATCCTTCACGAACAAGTAGTTGGATCATTTGTTCCAAATGTTCTAATCGACTCGGAAAAACGGGCACAGTATTGATTTCTAATTCTGCCCCACAAGGAAAACGTGTGTAAAGGTCATAGTAATTTTCCATATACTGCAACAATTGTTCATTCCAGGGCAAAGTTGGATCTGGAAGCGCTAATTCTTCTTCCATTGTTTCAGCCATTTTCTGCAAAAGCTGTTGTTTATTTTTGAAATACCAATATAAAGCAGGTGCTTGAACGTGAATTCTGTTTGCGATGTTTCGCATGGAAAGCTGCGAAAGAGCTTGTGTTTCAGCCAAGATATCAAAGGCGGCCTGAATGATGATTGCTTGAGAAAGCTTTATTTCCATTTTATCAACCTCGTGTATTGCATTATCTTTTTAAACATGGTAAATTGTTAGTCGGTCTAATTTTACAGTGTTAAATTAGTCCTGTCAATTTAAACAAAGGGGTGTAATCAACGAATGAAATTAATCTTACGACATGCGAAAAAATATAAAGTAGCTGTTTTTATTTCCTTGCTGTCCGTAGCAGTCATGGTTGCAGCAGCATTATGGCAACCTAAATTACTACAGCAAGTATTGGAAGCTATTATTACAGAAGATAATGATGAAATGAAAACAATCGGTATTTATCTGATCAGTCTGGCTTTGCTAGGATTAGCTGCAGGTGTAACGAACACGATTTTCTCTGCGAAAGTAGCTCAGGGCGTAAGTGCAGATATCCGAGAAGAAGCTTTTCGAAAGATCCAGACATTTTCATTTGGGAATATCGAACAGTTCTCTGCTGGGAATCTTGTTGTTCGTCTAACAAATGATATCACGCAAATCCAAAATTTAGTGATGATTTCTTTGCAATCACTTTTTCGAATTCCATTCTTATTTATTGGTGCCTTCATTTTAGCTATGATCACGATGCCACAATTGTGGTGGATCATCGTAGCGCTTATCGTTACGGTATTTCTTATCACGGCACTTTCATTTACACGGATGGGTAAGCACTTCATGATCATTCAAAAACTGATTGATCGTGTAAATAGCATTGCAAAAGAAAACTTACTAGGGATTCGTGTAGTGAAATCATTTGTACAGGAAGAAAACCAATTGAAGACATTCAGCAAAGTAAGTGAGGACTTAACAAAACACAACATCATAGTCGGTACATTATTTTCTGTGATGATCCCGTCCTTCATGCTGGCTGCCAATTTAGCTGTGGTTGGGGCGATCTTCTTTGTGAGCGATCTTGTTAAAGATGATCCTACATTAATTGGTGGAATTGCTTCATTCATGAATTACTTGATGCAGATCATGATGGCGATCATTATCGGCGGAATGATGATGATGATGACTTCAAGAGCAGCCGTATCGCTGAAGCGGATTGCGGAAATTTTAGATGCTGAACCAGATCTTACTTATTTAGACGTTCCAGAACAAGAGCTGACGGGTTCTGTCACTTTTGACCATGTTTCTTTTCGTTATCCTGGTGAGGATACAGATACGCTTAAAGATATCAGCTTTTCTATCAAACCTGGAGAAATGGTCGGGATCGTCGGTGCGACTGGCGCCGGGAAATCCACACTAGCACAGCTGATTCCTCGTCTATTTGATCCAACAGAAGGAAAAGTAGAAGTAGGTGGTGTAGATCTTCGCCAAGTAAATGAAAAGAGTTTAAGACAAACGGTGTCCTTTGTTTTGCAAAAAGCAATTTTATTCTCAGGAACGATTGCTCAAAACTTGCGCCAAGGAAAAAAGAATGCAACAGAAAAAGAGATGGAGCATGCTTCTTCTATTGCTCAAGCAAAAGAATTCATCGAAAAGCTATCTGATCGTTACGAAGCACCAGTAGAAGAACGAAGCAGCAATTTTTCTGGTGGACAAAAGCAGCGACTATCCATTACTCGTGGTGTTATCGGTGATCCAAAGATCTTGATTTTAGATGATAGTACGAGTGCATTGGATGCTCGCTCTGAAAAACTGGTCCGAGAAGCACTTGATCGAGATTTGAAGGGAACAACGACGATCGTCATCGCACAAAAAATTGCTTCTGTTGTCAAAGCAGACCGCATCTTAGTATTGGATGAAGGTAGATTAGTCGGCGAAGGAACCCATGAGGAATTGGTAGCTGGAAACCGTGTCTATCAGGAAATCTTTGAAACTCAAAAAGGAACGGAGGAGTAAGTATGACTGATTTAATAAAAGCAAGTAAATTTTTCTATCACTATTTGAAACGGTACAAACTCTCCTTTTTCTTTATCTTTATCACAGTAATTATTGCTACCTATCTACAAGTAAAAGCACCTCAGTATATCGGGGAAGCTTTCCAAGAATTAGCAAATTACGTAGGTGGCTTGATGCAAGGCGTAGATGATAAAAGCAAATTTGTTTCTGTAATATGGAAACTCTTGTTGTTTTATGTATTAGCTAGTGCAGCCAACTTTATCTATAGTATTTTATTCACTCAAGTAGTAGGAAAGTCAACGAACCGAATGCGTATCGGTTTATTCAACAAATTGGAAAAATTGACGATTCGCTTCTTTGATTCTCATCAAGATGGTGAAATTTTAAGTCGTTTTACCAGTGACTTAGATAATATTCAAAATAGTTTGAACCAAGCATTGCTTCAAGTCATCACGAATGCTGTTTTACTTGTCGGAATCTTGATTATGATGTTTCGTCAAAATGTAGAATTAGCTTGGGCTACGATTGCTTCTACTCCAGTAGCTATTTTGATAGCTGTCTTGATTATTCGAAAAGCGCGAAAATATGTGGATCTTCAGCAAGATGAAGTGGGAAAACTGAATGGCTATATGGATGAAAAAATCAGCGGACAACGTGTCATCATCACAAATGGCTTACAAGAAGAAACGATTGAAGGATTCTTAGAACATAATCAAAGTGTTCGCGAAGCAACGTTCAAAGGACAAGCTTATTCTGGCCTACTATTTCCGATGATGCAAGGAATGTCACTAGTCAATACAGCAATCGTTATCTTTTTCGGCGGCTGGTTAGCATTGAATGGCGATTTGGAACGTTCGGTGGCGTTAGGCTTAGTTGTGACATTCGTCCAATATTCACAACAATACTACCAACCATTGATGCAGATTTCTTCTGGGTACAGCATGATCCAATTAGCAATTACAGGGGCAAGACGATTAAATGAAATGTTTGATGAAAAAGATGAAGTCAAACCAGAAAACGGTAAAGCATTTGATGGAGTAGAACAAGGACTTGCCTTGCAACACGTAGATTTTGGTTATTCTCCAGAAAAACTAGTCTTGAAAGATGTCTCAATCAATGTGGACAAAGGAGAAATGGTTGCTCTTGTTGGACCAACCGGATCTGGGAAAACGACGATCATGAATCTGCTGAATCGTTTTTACGATGTCAATGATGGGTCAGTAGTAATCGATGGAATAGATATCCGAGAGTATGATCTAGATGCATTACGTAGACATGTAGGAATCGTTTTGCAAGAATCCGTCTTGTTCTCTGGCACCATCAAAGACAATATCACATTCGGTAAACCAGATGCTTCAGATGAAGAAATCATCAATGCAGCAAAACAAGCGAACATTCACGACTTTATCATGACGTTAGAAAAAGGGTATGATACAGAGATATCCGAAGAAAACAATTTGTTCAGTACAGGTCAAAAGCAGTTGATCAGTATTGCTCGAACGATCATCACAAATCCATCTTTATTGATTTTGGATGAAGCAACAAGTAATGTAGACACGGTAACAGAAGCAAGGATCCAAAAAGCAATGGATGAAGCAATCAAAGGAAGAACCAGCTTTGTGATTGCTCACCGGCTGAAAACGATCTTGAATGCAGATAGAATCGTTGTCTTGCGTGATGGGGAAGTCATTGAAGAAGGCAGTCATCACGAGCTATTAGCAGAAAATGGATTTTATGCGGAACTTTATCATAATCAATTTGTATTTGAATAAAGAGGTTGTGAAAAAGCTGTCCTGCATCAAGTAATAAGAACAGCCAATCAAAAACAGCTTCTCATGTTTTTGATTTGGTTGGACTTATTACCGCAGATGCAAGCTTTTGAGCACCGTGAATAAAGAGGTTGTGAAATCAACGCTCTAACCTGAGTACTAGAGAAAAAAACGCAAAACATATCATTTATGTTTTGCGTTTTTTTTATCTTTTTTTCTCGATACAATATAAAATAGGCGGCTGGTTCTTTTGGTTGATAAACCGATAATTCAGCACATTATATGTTTCCTGTGTCAGTTTGGAACAAAAAGAATCAACCATATCCAGTTCTTTTTCTCCGCCTTCATGACCATAGTAGACAACAAGGATCAATCGTCCGCGAGGCACAAGTCGTTTCAATATTTCTTCCATAGCTGTGCGTGTAGTCTCTGGCATAGTGATGATTGCTTTATCACTTTTTGGGAGATACCCTAGATTGAAGATCCCTGCTTTGAGATCTTGTTGTTCAGCTATTACTTCTCCTAACGTTTCGTGGCCTTGTAGAAACAATGAAACACGTTCTTCTAACTGATGCTGTTCTAGCTTTTCACGAGTAGCATCGATTGCTTGTTGCTGGATATCGAAACTATAGACATGACCAGTTTTTCCGATGTGTTCTGCTAGAAAAACCGTATCGTGGCCATTGCCCATCGTTGCATCTACGACGTGATCTCCTGGTTGCAAGATTTCTTGCAGTAATGTATGGCTGAAATACAAAGCAGTTTGCAACATCAGACACTCACCTTTTTCCGTACATCATATTTTCCTTGGAAGCTATCTCTGCGAAGAAGTTCTTCATCAATTGCATTCAAGACTTCCCATTTTTTCAAGCTCCACATTGGTCCAATCAAGGAATCCCACGGCGCATCCCCTGTCAAACGATGGATGATGATCTCTTTTGGTATCATTTCCAGCTGGTCGCAAATGACATTGACATAGTCAGGACGGCTCATTAATTGAAGTCGACCTTCATGATAGTCTCGCAACATTCTCGTTTTGCGCATCAGATGCATCAAATGGAGCTTGATTCCTTGGATATCGGAATCTAAAATAGTGCGTCTGACATTTTCTTTCATCATTTCTAAACTTTCGCCTGGTAATCCGTTGATCAAATGCGTACAAACACGGATATTATGTTTGCGTAATTTAGCCACGCCATCTAAATAAGTTTGATAATCATGTGCTCGGTTGATCAGTTTTGAAGTTTCTTCAAAAGTTGTTTGCAATCCAAGTTCTACCCATAAATACATCCGCTCGTTCAGTTCAGCAAGGTAATCAACTACTTCATCTGGCAGACAATCCGGTCGTGTACCGACTGATAATCCTACGACACCTGGTAAATTGACTACTTGCTCAAATCGTTCTTTGATTATTTCAACTGGCGCATGGGTGTTTGTAAAATTTTGGAAATAAACGATGTATTGTTGGACATGAGGCCATTTTTGATGCATCATGTCGATTTCTTTCTGGAATTGGATTGGAAGTGGATCTTCAGGTGCAACGATCATATCACCCGAACCAGATACACTGCAAAAAGTACAACCGCCATGGGCAACAGTCCCATCTCGATTCGGGCAGTCGAACCCTCCATCGATCGGCACCTTGAAAATTTTCCCGCCAAACTCATTTCGTAAAGCATAATTCCAAGAATGATATCTTTTATTTCCTTCTGAATAAGGAAAAGTCATTAAAAGTCCTTCTTTCTGTAAGAGTTACCTATTTGTTTTCTTTTTTCTCTATACACTGGATAAGTCAGGCACAGCCAAGAAAAACTGAGTAAGTAGCCGCCGATGATATCGGTAGGAAAATGAACACCCAGATAAATGCGGCTTATCCCGACACTTACTATAATAAACACCATCAGCAATTGAAGCAATGTACGTAAGGTTCTTTTTTGAACAAAAGCTGGCAGCAGAAATAGGAAAGAGCCGTAAAGAATCATACTGCCTGCTGCATGTCCACTAGGGAAACTGTAACTTGTTTCAACCACTAAGTGTGTCAATGAAGGGCGCTCTCGCATGAAAAATAGTTTGATCAACGGGTTGATGATTCCAGCAATTACAATAAATCCAGAAACGAACCAAACTGTTTCTGCCCTTTTTTTCTTATACCACATCCATAAAGCCGTACAAGCAAATAAAATGATGACGGTAAGAGGATTACCGAATTTAGTCATAAAGAGTTGGTAGCTGTTCAGATCAGGATAAGAAGCTCTGACAATGTCTGTAAACCACTGATCGAAACCAGAAAGCCACGATAGATGGAACTTTACGATCCAGCCCAAAATAAAAAACAGGACAAGAAAGAAGCTGCCAGTCACTTGAAATGATGTTTTATATTTCATACAATTCCTCCTTTGAAGCAATGACTTATTATAGCATTTTTGGTCCAGCGAAAAAAACGGTAAAGAGATAAAACCCATGCATGATCCCTCTTTGAATAACCAATATTCTTATAAAAAAATAACTGTAATCGGAAAGACATTTTTTGGTAATACAAATGAAATGTTAGGAAAATAAAATCAGTGTTTTTCGAAATCCTTGTAAATAAGAACATAGACGTAGGAAGAACTTAAAAATGAACAGAAGTTGTTCATTACGGTAAATTACAATATGATTACAAAAAACAACAAAGCTCTTAAATAACTTTTAATAAATATTAAGAGAAGTTATAATTATTAATAATAGATAAATTGAAGTTGGAGGATAGAAGATGGAAAACATTGCAAGAAAAGAACGGAGACGTTTAGAACAGACCAAACGTTTTCGAAAAGCAAAACGAGGGGCAGCAATCGTGGGAACTGCGATGGTAGGCTGTTCTGTCGCTGCTCCATTAGTACAGCCGATTCCTGTTCAAGCGGATGAAACACCTGTTCAGTTCGGCGCAAGAATCAATACAGCGGCATTTATTACAGAAATTGCTACTTATGCGCAGCCAATTGCTCAAGCCAACGATTTGTATGCATCAGTGATGATCGCACAAGCAGTTGTAGAAAGCGGTTGGGGCAGTAGTGCGTTATCGCAAGCACCTTATTATAATCTTTTTGGGATAAAAGGCAGCTATCAAGGACAAACTGTCTACATGGATACGCTTGAATTTTTAAATAATCAATGGGTAAATAAAAAGGAGCCTTTCCGACAATATCCTTCTTTTGCTGAATCGTTCAATGACAATGCCTATGTACTTAGAAATACTTCATTTGGCAACGGTTATTACTATGCCGGTACTTGGAAGAGCAACACGAGATCCTATACAGATGCGACAGCTTGTTTGACAGGTCGTTATGCGACTGACCCTGGTTATGCAAGCAAATTAAATAATATCATCACGACTTACGGATTGACCCAATATGATACACCAGCTAGCGGAAACGCGGGCGGTGGAGCCACTACAGGTGGGAATAATACTGGAAGTACAGGTAGTACTAGCGGTTCAAGTAATTCTGGTAATACAAACTCAGGTTCAGCAACTTCGACCACTTATACTGTTCAATCTGGCGATTCTGTTTGGGGAATCTCCAATAAATTCGGTATTACAATGGATCAATTGATTCAATGGAACAATATCCAAAACAATTTCATTTACCCAGGACAAAAACTAACGATCAAGGGTAGCCAAGAAAATGGCTCTTCGACGAATAATTCTGGTAACAATACCAATTCTTCAGGAAATGCTGGTACATCAAACGGAGGACAAACAACTGGGGCGAAATACACTGTTCAATCTGGCGATTCTGTTTGGAAGATCTCAAATGATCACGGAATTACGATGGCTCAATTGATTGAATGGAACAATATCAAGAATAATTTTGTTTATCCAGGACAACAGCTGATCGTATCAAATGGCGGTTCCTCTAATACTGGAGCAAATACTGGCAACACAAGTGGTTCAAATTCGTCTAATTCAAGTTCTTCTAATACGGCTTCAGGAACGAAATACACAGTGAAAGCCGGAGACTCTGTTTGGAGTGTCTCCAACAAATATGGAATTACGATGGCTCAACTGATCCAATGGAACAACATCCAAAATAACTTTATTTATCCAGGACAACAACTGACTGTTTCAAACAGTGGGTCAACAAACAGCGCATCAAGTAATACAGGTTCGTCAGCCAATACAAATAACAGCAGCTCAGCTAATACTGGCAGCAGTTCGTCTCAAGGCACTTATACAGTCAAGGCGGGTGAATCTGTTTGGAGCGTAGCGAATAAAAACGGCATCACGATGAATCAGCTGATTGAATGGAATAATATCAAAAACAACTTTATTTACCCAGGACAGCAATTGATCGTTAAAGGCGGCAATTCAGTAAATACCAATACAGGTTCAACTACTTCGGCAGCGAAACCAAATACACCGAATACGTCTGCTACAACAAGTACATCATCCTCTGGTAATACGATGTATACCGTGAAAGCAGGCGAGTCAGTTTGGAGCGTAGCGAACAAACATCATATCACGATGGATCAGTTGATCGAATGGAATAATATCAAAAATAATTTCATCTATCCTGGACAACAAGTGATCGTGAAGAAAGGTTCGTCTCAAACAACAAACCAACAAGCACCTGCAGGTTCGAAAACCTATACTGTGAAATCTGGAGAATCTGTTTGGGGTGTTGCTGACAGCCATGGTATTACAATGGCTCAACTAATCGAATGGAACAATATCAAAAACAACTTTATTTATCCAGGTCAAACATTGATTGTAGCTAAATAAAATAGCTGTTCAAAGAAATAACGATTGAATTCCACAAAAATATTTGTTACTATAAGGCTACTTAAATATGACAACACTTGAAAAGGAAGTAGTAAAAAGACTGAAGTTTCAGAGAGCACATGGTTGGTGAGAATGTGTACGGATGCTTTTGAACTCGCCTTTGAGTTGCCCTTGCTGAATATTCGAGTAAGCAAGTGGCGGTGACGGCCGTTACAACGTTCGAGGCCTTTTCATTAAGGTAAAAATAGGTGGTACCGCGTAGATTACGTCCTATAAAAAGAGCAATCTTTTTATAGGATTTTTTTATTTCTTTTGTGAAGTTTGAGAAAACAAAGTAAAAGAAAACAAAAAGAAACAGATTCTGCCGGTTTTTTTCGCTATAATAGAAACAAGCGTTTTTAATAGAACAGGAGGACAGAAAATGAGTTACAATCATAAAGAAATAGAGAAAAAATGGCAAAAATACTGGGCAAAAACGAATACCTTCAACACCCATGATGATCCTGAAAAACCAAAATTTTATGCACTAGATATGTTTCCCTATCCATCCGGACAAGGGCTCCATGTAGGGCATCCTGAAGGGTATACGGCAACGGATATCCTTTCCCGTGTGAAAAGAAGTCAAGGATACAACGTACTGCATCCAATGGGGTGGGATGCATTCGGTCTACCTGCTGAGCAATATGCGTTAGATACAGGAAACGATCCGGCTGAATTTACCCAAAAAAATATCGAAACATTCCGACGCCAAATCAATTCTTTAGGATTTAGTTATGACTGGAATCGCGAAGTGAATACAACTGATCCAGAGTATTACAAATGGACACAATGGATCTTTACGAAGCTTTATGAAAAAGGCCTGGCTTATGAAGCAGAAGTAGCGGTAAACTGGGTACCTGAATTAGGAACAGTTATTTCAAATGAAGAAGTGATCGATGGAAAAAGTGAACGTGGTGGCTATGACGTAGTCAGAAAACCAATGCGCCAATGGATGCTGAAAATCACTGCTTATGCCGATCGCTTATTGGATGATCTAGAACTAGTTGACTGGCCAGAAAGCATCAAGGAAATGCAAAGAAATTGGATCGGGCGTTCAGTGGGAGCAAATATTGAATTTAAAGTGGCTGGTACGGATAAATCCTATACCGTGTTTACGACACGACCAGATACTTTATTCGGTGCAACTTACTCGGTTCTCGCACCTGAACTAGATCTTGTTAGAGAAATTACGACCCCTGAACAAAAAGCTGCTGTAGAAGCTTATATCGAAGAGACAGCTAAAAAATCAGATCTGAAGAGAACAGATCTTGCAAAAGAAAAAACAGGAGTATTTACTGGTGCTTACGCAATCAATCCAGTCAATGGCAAAGAAATCCCAATCTGGATCGCTGATTATGTATTAGCTTCTTACGGCACAGGAGCAATCATGGCTGTTCCAGCACATGATGAACGTGACTTTGAATTCGCTCAAACTTTCGGACTAGAGATTCTTCCAGTTATCGAAGGTGGAGATGTTCAAAAAGCTGCTTACACAGAAGATGGTACGCACATCAACTCTGAATTTTTAAACGGTATGAACAAACAAGAAGCAATCGACAAAATGAATGAATGGCTAGAAGAAAATGGCGTAGGGAAGAAAGAAGTCAGCTATCGCTTACGCGACTGGCTATTCTCCCGTCAACGTTACTGGGGTGAACCAATCCCAATCATCCACTGGGAAGACGGAACAGTCACAGCTGTCCCAGAAGAAGAGCTACCATTACGTTTGCCTAAGACAAAAAATATCAAGCCAAGCGGTACTGGTGAATCTCCATTAGCAAATATTGAGGAGTGGGTCAATGTCGTTGATCCTGTAACAGGTAAAAAAGGCCGTCGCGAAACGAATACAATGCCACAATGGGCAGGAAGCTCATGGTATTACCTGCGTTATATCGACCCTCATAACAAAAAAGAACTAGCAGATTATGAAAAGTTGAAGCGTTGGCTGCCAGTTGACATCTACATTGGTGGAGCAGAACATGCGGTACTTCATTTACTATATGCACGATTCTGGCATAAATTCTTATACGATATCGGTGTTGTTCCTACAAAAGAACCATTCCAAAAACTATACAATCAAGGAATGATCTTAGGCGAAAACAACGAAAAAATGTCAAAATCTCGCGGTAATGTAGTCAATCCTGATGATGTGGTTGAAACTTACGGTGCAGATACACTGCGCATGTACGAAATGTTCATGGGACCATTAGACGCTTCGATTGCTTGGAGCGAAAATGGCTTAGAAGGAAGCCGCAAATTCTTGGATCGTGTATGGCGCTTGATCGTTGATGAAAACAATAAAATGCGTGATCGTATCACTACATTGAATGACGGCAAACTTGATAAAGTGTACCATCAAACAGTGAAAAAAGTGACAGAAGACTATGAAAATCTTCATTTCAATACAGCAATCTCCCAATTGATGGTCTTTATCAATGAAGCCTATAAAGTGGACGCTCTGCCTTATGAATATATCGAAGGATTTGTTCAACTACTCGCACCGATTGCTCCTCACATAGGTGAAGAACTATGGTCAATCCTTGGAAATGAAGATGGTATTTCTTACGCACCATGGCCAACATATGACGAAGCAGCACTTGTGGAAGACGAAGTAGAAGTTGTTTTCCAAGTAAACGGTAAAGTTCGTGCGAAAAGCAATGTTCCCCGAGACTTAGGGAAAGATGAGCTAGAAAAAGTAGCATTAGCCAATGAAACAGTGCAAGAATATATCGAAGGCAAAACAGTCAGAAAAGTTATTGCGGTACCAAACAAGTTAGTCAATATCGTTGCTAATTAAATAACCTGATAAAAGCAGTTGGCAGAATCTCTGTCAGCTGTTTTTTTGTAAAAAAACATGAATAGGGAAAATAGTTGACAAGAAAATAACAACGCCATATGATGTTCCATAGTATTTACAACCTGTCATAGTTGACTGTGAAAAATATAGAAATAAAAGTAAAAGAAAGGACGACAACAGGTGGGTTTTTATCAGTCTCTGCAACTAGATCCGTTTATTTTAAAACAAAAAATACGAGAAGCAACTTCTAGAAAAGAAAAGCGCATGTATATTTGTTCATTGTTTTTACGATCATTATTTATCGTATTATTTGCCATTTGTTTTATTATTTTCATTACAACATTGTTTGAATCGACGCATAAACCATACGCTGTGGTTTTATTCTGTATGTTGATGAGTATTCGTTTTGTTGATTTTGGTTATAAGATTTTTCATTCGATCATTAGTTTAGCCATCGTTATGCTCTCACTATTAACAGCGCCTTATGTCCAACTGATCAAATGGTCAGGTATGGGCGTGTTGATTCATTTTATTTTACTAAGTAGCATATTACTGGCAACTGCTAGTGACCCTAAAATGGGAAATGCTTCTTTGTACGGTTTTTCTTATCTTTTTATTGTTTATTCGTTACCTAAAGATTTGTTGAACAAGGATTTCTTTACACAAACAGGTAGCTTATTGTTTTTATTTTTTTGTTGGTTTTCAGTTATCCTTTATAGAAAACATCGAGAAAAGAATAGAGGCAAAAGCTTATTCAGAAAGAATTTTTTGAAAGATATTTATTCGCAACAAAAAATTTGGATGCTCAGCTATGCGTTTGGTATCAGTCTTTTGATTGTCGCAGGAGAATATGTCCCTTTTCAACGATTGATGTGGGCAGGGTTTGCATTTTCTTCTATTGTATCTAGCTATGGATTGATGTCGATTGGTTTCAAAGAACGAGCAGTAGACAGAATTATCGGCTCATTGATCGGATGTGCTTTATTTATTGGTATCAGCCAATTTATTCCGTTTGCGTGGGTCGGTATATTGGGTGGACTAGCTTTAGGTATTTGTTCTACCTATAGATATAAAACAATTTTTAATTGCTTTGGTGCTTTGACAATCGCTGCAAGCTTATTTGGTGTTCCAGGAGCAGTAACGATCCGTATTTTTGAGAATATCCTTGGGGTATGTTTAGGAATCATGTATATTGGGGTGACTGAGATACTTATCCGCAAAATAAGAGAAAAACACGGTTTGAATCATTAGATGAGATCGAATAAAAAAATAAGGAAAAAGTGAAGATACACATGGATGATAAATTGCTATCATTCCATGTGTATCTTTTTTACGGTAAATCAGTGAAATGCTCTACGTTCATTATTCAAGAGATGATACACATTTTTTCCGTAATGCTACGGAAATATATATTTTGAATAGAAAACGCTTACAAGTTATGCTTGGTTTATAAAAATAAAAGGAGTGATTGATTTATGAAAAAAGCATTGATTATTTGTGCAGCAGGAATGTCATCATCGATGATGGCCTCAAAGACAACGGATTTCTTTAAGCAAAAAGGAGAAGAGATACTCGTAGATGCAGTTTCAGCTACAGAAGGCGATAATATGATTAAGAATAGTGATTTTGATTTATTTCTGATCAGCCCGCAAACGACGATGTTTTTGGATAAATTCAAAAAATTAGGAGAATCTGTTGGAAAGCCTGTTGTTAGTATCCCTTTCCAAGCGTATGTCCCAATCCCTACAGGCATCCAGAAGTTAGCAGAGGTGATCGAAGAGAACATATGATGGAATAGGAGTGGATGATAATGAAACAGAAGGAAAAATTACTGTTGAGATATTTGATTGATCACAGGAAGGAGTATGTCACCAGTCAACGTTTAGCTTCTGAATTGTTATTATCTGATCGGACAATCCGTAATTACTTGCAGCGGATCAAAGAGTTAGTAGAAGAAAACGGAGGTAAGATCATTGCTAAACCAGGTTATGGTTACCAACTGCATATTTTACAAAGACTGACATTTGATCTGTTTTTGAGTCGGCAAGAAATAGTACCGGGATATGCTAGAGAGCCTCAAGGATTTTATGAGTCGGAAGACCGACAAAAGTATATATTGAACCAACTGCTTTTGGAAGATGCCATTCTTTTTATGGATGATTTGGCAGAAGAGCTTTATATCAGTCGTTCTAGTTTGACAAAGGACATGCAAGAAATCAAAGAGCGGTTGATTTCTTATTCACTAAAAATTGTTTCTAAGCATGGTCAAGGGATATGGATCGAAGGGGAAGAAAGAAATCGACGGCATTTTATCATGGATACTTTTTTCGGGAACCATTATGGGAATTCATTGAAAGAATATTTAGGACAAAGTCGCTTTTTCACAGACATCAGTTTTGAAGAGCTAGTGATCATCATTCTCGATGAAACAAGAGAAGCTAAGTTAAAAGTTTCTGATTTTATCATACAGAATTTGTCCTTACACTTGGCTTTGGGAATCAAACGTCTACGAGAAGGGTTTGAAATCAAGGAACTAGGTATCGAACAAGAAGTTTCTGATCGAGTAGAGTATCAAGTCGCGCAACGCATTGTTCAACGTATTGAGGTAATCGCAGATGTATCGTTTCCCCAAGAAGAAATTGCTTATTTGACTTTACACCTTATGGCTAAGTCAAATCATAGAGAAAATAAAAATGATCAGGAACTATCAAAGGAAGTAGCGAAAGTTTTGAAACGATTGTCTCAGGAATTTCGTTTTTCATTAATAGAGGATCACCAGCTTTTCAATGGTCTACTCGATCATTTGTCACCAATGATGATTCGATTGAGCCGAGGCATTCGCATTGAGAACCCTCTGACTGAAGAGATAAAGGAAGAAAATTCCAAAGTTTTTGAAGCAGTAAAAACGCATTTCAGCAACATGCCGGCTTTGAAAAACTATACCATCAATGAAGATGAATGGGCCTATTTGGCTTTGCATCTCATGGCGGCATTGGAAAAAGAAAGAGCTACGCATAAATTGCATGCGTTGATCATCTGTGCAACGGGTTACGGCAGTGCCCAATTATTAAAGAATCGTGTAGTCAGTGAATTTGGAAAAAATATTACAGTGGTAAATGTAAAAGGCTATTATGAGATCAATGAAACAACTTTAAAAGGAATCGACTTGATTATTTCTTCTATTGATCTTTCGACAATGTTTTTTAAAATTCCAGTTTTACATGTCAGTATTTTTTTGAATGAAGATGATGTTCATAAAATACGAAAGGTAATTGGTGAATCTATACCTTATCATTCCTCAGATCGACCGATACCAGCATTTTCTCTACAGCAAAAAAAGCAGATTTACACCGAACAGCTGTCTGAAAAGTTTTTCAAGACTTATACGTACGAACCGAAAAAAGAAGAAGTTCTTCATGATTTGTTGCAAAAGCTGAGCATAAATGAAGAAGAAGGATATATAAGAGAAATGCGAAAGCAGATCCAGCAACGTGAAAGTATGGGACAAATCATATTCAGTGATACAGTGGCAGTCCCACATCCCGCTGTTCCAGTTGGAATCGAAACAAAGATAGCCGTTGCATTGATTCCTTCAGGGATGCAATGGAATCAGTATCAAGGAATCCATTTTGTTTTTCTAGTTTCGCCTTCTTATATCGAAAATGAAGGAATTACGGTCGTGACCAAAGCAATCGTTAGGTTAGTTGACCAGCTAAACGTGCAACAGGAAATCTTAGCTGAACCTATTTTTGAGAATTTCAGCAGTAAATTTATCAAATTGATCGAATAAGGAGGAAAACAGATGGCTGAAAAAATAAACAGTGAAACGCTACAAGTGACGTCTTTTGATATCATTTTTCATAGCGGAAATGCACGAACACTGATACATGAAGCATTTCGCTCGATGCGTAAGGAGCTGTTTGAAGAAGTAGAAGAGAAGTTGCGACAAGCAAATGAAGAGATTCTTCATGCGCATCAATCACAAACTCAACTTCTGAAAGAATATGCTAGTGGGACAAAAATAGAAATGGAAATTATCATGGTCCATGCACAAGATCATCTGATGACGACGATGACATTATTGGAAGTTGCACAGGAAATGAATTATTTGTATCAAAAAAATAAATAGAAAGGAAGATTTATTGTGCAGGATACAGTAAAAAGGAAAATCGAATTAGAAAAAAAGCAACTTAGTTTGAAAAACATGTATTTCAATCGTTATCTGTTCGTACGCTATCTGACTGCCTTTTTCTTTTTCATGAACATGCAATGGATGATTCTGCTTCTATCAGCTAAAAGTTTAGGAAGCAGTTTACCAATGGTTCTACTTTTAGCTATTTTGCCTGCAGTAGGAGAACAAGTAAAGCTTTATCGAAAGCACCAAACGAATGTTCCATGGACAAAGCGGTATTTTTTGTTTCAGGGTGTCTGCAATATATTATTGATTCCAGTGTTGTTCACCTCAGGATTTACACTCTTGTATCCTTTTATGGCAAATAACAATAGAGGACAGCTATTTGTTTTCATTCTTATTGTAAGCGGTATTTTTGTCAGTGTATTTATCCAGTATCGTTTAAAGAAAATTTCGCTCAATCAAGATCAGCAGTATATCCGTATAAAACAATATGAAAAAGCGTTGTATTTAGGAAAGGAGAATAATTAATGTTTGATTTTTTGCAGAAATACCTGATGGGACCTATGGGGAAAATTGCGCAACTTAAAATCGTTCGGGCTGTCATGGCAGCGGGGATGGCTTCTATTCCTTTCACGATCGTAGGTTCGATGTTTTTGGTTTTGAATATTTTGCCATTACCGTTCCCATTTTTAGAAGGATTTTTTAATGCAACTTTTTTCAAAGTTAGTGACTTGTACATGATCGTCAATACAATGACGATGGGTATTTTATCTATTTACTTTGCCATTGTGTTTGCTTATGAATTAACGTCAATTGAACGAGATGAACAAAAGTTGAATGTTAATCCGCTCACGGGGGCATTACTATCTGTTTTTGCATTCTTTATGTGTATCCCTGAGTTGATCATGACCGATGGTAAAATCAGCTTGATTGCTTCTATCAATGAGACAGAAACTGTAGTAAATGGGATACGGATGGGCTCTTTTGTCGAACGTTTAGGAACTTCAGGAATCTTTACAGCTATTATTATGTCGATTATTGCGGTCGAATTGTATTGTATGTGTGTCAAGAGAAATTGGGTCATAAAAATGCCAGATGTTGTTCCGCCGGGAGTTTCTCGTTCTTTCACCGCTCTGATCCCAACATTTGTCATTGCGTTTGTGGTGATGATCATCAATGGATTATTAGTTGCACTAGGAACGGATATCTTCAAAATGATTGCTATCCCATTTGGGTTTGTTACGCAGCTGACGAATACGTGGCTTGGTGTCATGGTGATTTATTTCTTGATCCATGCATTGTGGATCGTAGGTATCCATGGAGCGAATATCATCACTTCTTTCTTGACCCCAATCGTATTAGCTAATATGGCAGCTAACGCACAAGGCGCAAATTATCCGTTGGCAGGAGAATTCAACAATTCTTATGTAACCGTTGGTGGATCAGGCGCGACCTTAGGATTGATCATCTTTATTGCATTCCTCGCGAAATCGGATCAGCTGAAAGTGTTAGGAAAAGCCTCTCTTGTACCAGGACTATTCAATATCAACGAACCAATTATTTTCGGGATGCCAATCGTCTACAATCCCTATTTAGCGGTTCCGTTTTTCTTAGCACCGATGGCTTCTGCTACACTCGCTTATTTTGCCATTCGGCTGGAAATCGTTAAACCGATGCTTGCACAGATGCCGTGGCCTTCACCAGTTGGAATTGGCGCATTTGTCGGCAGTGGGGGTGATTGGAAAGCAGCTGTGCTAGCTGTCTTTTGTGCAATCATCGCATTCATTATCTGGTTCCCATTTATTAAATTTTATGATAGTAAATTATTGAATGAAGAAAGAGAAAAGGCAGCAGAATCAGCTAGTGAAAAGTCAGCTAACTGATTTCTAAGAAAATAGAGCGTGGGACAAAAGTAAAGAACACTTTTGTCTCACGCTCTAAACACGTATAAACGGCGGAAGCAGAAGCAACTCCTTCGGAAATAAGCTGAAATTCACAAAAATTTGAAAAGCAATTTTCGTGAATTTCTTCTTATTTCTTGGAGTTAAACGCTTCTGTCCCAGCCTCTATTTATTATAGTCAATATGATTCGAACGAAGTATCAAGGCAGAATACCGAGCGACTGAAGCAAACCTAGGCATGTGAATATCAGATAAACGACTAGAAAAAATAGAGCAACCCTTCCGCCTAAGCGCGCGAAAAACTTAGTCTGATGCTTCCGACTCATCAAGTAAGAAAAAAGTAGCAGTAACCATCCAACAATCGATGCATCAACTGGCAAATGGAGATTTCTGAAAATAACGGCCCCCATTTTGCCACTTTGCAAATTCAAAGTTAGAAAAATGACAGAAAAAAGATACCGTTAGCTAAGTTGAAAAATTTTTTCATAATAACCACTTTTATATTATTGAAAAGACAGGAATAATAAACTAAAAGCAACGATAGAAGAGCCAGTAATCAAAACAAATAAAAGCGCTATCTTTAAGAGGCATGATAAAGAAACAATAAAAATTATTGTAGTTCCGGCAACTTTTCTTGATAATTCCATAGACGGGACGCTATGAAAAGTTTTCTTTTCATGGCGTCCCGTCTACTAGAATATAAATAACATTATTCTTCAATCAACCGCTTCACGATTGCATAATCCCCTTCGTAAGGTTCATCTACACCATTGATTTTTTGATAGGGATCAACCCCTTTTCCCGCAATGACGACTGAATCCTGCGGAGTACTTTCTGCTAAAGCACGCCGAATCGCTTCAGGACGGTCCATTTCATAATGAACGATCAATTCTGGATTAGTAATTGCTTCATTGATTTCTTCCGCGATTTTTTGCGGATCTTCAAATGCTGGGTCATCTGCCGTCAAAAAGGCAACGTCAGCTGTTTCTGATAGCACTTTTCCAAAATCATGTCGACGGGAGATTGCTTTGTTCCCTGGGCTGCCTAATACAACAATTACACGACCGTCTGGATGTTCATTTTTGGCAAATTCCAGCAATGTTTTCAAACTTAGATAATTATGTGCGTAGTCCACATAGACATGCGCCCCATTTGATTGGATCAATTGATCCATTCGGCCTGGTACACGAGCTTCTTTTAATCCGGCTTGTGCATCTTGACTGGAGGCACCTGTTAGTGCTGCGGCAATGATCGCACTGGCTGCATTTTCTTGATTGAATCCTCCGGCCAGCAAAATATCATAAGCAGTATCGCAGATAGCTAAGTGATCTTGACGAGAAGATAAAGTAAACCCGTGGGTACCTTTGTCTGAATGAATCACTTGATAATTGCTTTCTTCCGAACGACCATAAGTGATCGTTGGGATCTGGAATAGATCGGCGGTTTCTTTAAGCAAATCAAAATAGTCACTTTCGTGATTCAAAACAACTGTTTTTGAGTTTAAGATCAATTGACGCTTGCAATAGAAATAGTCATCAAATGTCGGATGTTCGATCGGACTGATATGGTCAGGCGAGATATTCAAGAAGATTCCTACATCTAAAGTCAACCCGTACACACGTTGTGTTTTGTAAGCTTGGGAAGAAACTTCCATCACTAGATGAGTCATACCATTTTTAACTGCTTCTGCCATCATACGATATAAATCTAATGACTCAGGCGTTGTTAAATGGGATTTGAAATACGTTTTGCCATCTAGCGTTGTATTCATCGTAGAAAGCAATGCAGTTTTTTTATTCGTTGTGTGATCCAAGATTGCTTTAGTAAAGTACGCAGCAGTTGTTTTACCTTTTGTTCCAGTGAATCCAATCACTTTCAATTTATTTTGTGGATAGTCGTAAAAGGCCATAGCAAGAAGTGCCATTGCTTTACGAATATCCGTCACAATGATGCCTACTGCTGAATTTTCATATGGCTGCTCTGATACATAATATTGGATACCTTGTTCGATCGCTGAATCCAAATATTCTTCTTTGAAATTCATTCCTTTACAGAAAAACAGAGTAGAAGCATCAGCTTTTCTTGAATCATAACTTAACTGAAGAAATTCAGCTTTTTCTGGTACATCAAGATGCCAGCCTTTTGTTGAAACAAATTCTTTTAATAGATGTTCTTTTAATAGTAAATGACGGATGTCTTCTAAAGAGAAGCTCATTGATTGATCCCTCGCTTCATTCAATTTCTTGATTTATTATAGCACACTCTTTTCAATATATCGTTTGATATATATCGTTTGATTCCGCTGTGACAAAATCCAGCTTTATTCAAATTTTCTTGACACAGGGGACAAGCGGATGAGTATTTTCATAAACAATGAGCTGACTGTAATAGATAGGAGAACGAACAGTGTCTCCAACCATCCAAATACATAATAATTCAAAAAGATGATAAGGCTATTCGTAAGTAACAGTCCTTGCGGCATTGGAAGCCGAAAAAATTTGTGAAAAATAATTGGCGGTATCGTTATCCCGCCATTTGAGGCTCCGACGGTGTACAATGTGTAAACGCCAAGACTGAACAAAAGACTTCCTGAAATCAGTGAGAAGAAATGAGAGGAGAGCATTTCCACTTTTGGAACGATTTCTAAAACAACAGGAAAAAGCAGACTTCCCGCTACAGTTTTAAAAAATATTGATTTTCCTAATAGAACAGCGGCTAGAAGCAGCATCATAAGATTGATGCTCCAAACAGTAACTGAGCGTTGGATAGAAAAGGCCGTTTCAACTAAATGTCCGATTGCGCCCACTCCGGCGGAAGCTATATCATGAGGGAGCAAGAACCAATTCAATCCAACTGTGATAAAGAAAAGACCTAAAAATATAACGGGTAGTTTTTTTATTTCTTGTGTCATTGATATCTCCTATAAATGTTAGCCATAAAAGGCTGTATATTTCTTTACTTTACCAAAAAAACGAAACCGAATTCAAAAAAACAATCGTTCTTATAAAAGTTATATAAAATCGATTGCCAGTTTCTGTTTTACCAATTAAAATGATAGTAATGTTTTGTAGAAAGTTGGAATCTGACCGATGGATAATCAAAGAAAACCAGCATTAGATCAATTATCACCGCAAGAAAAAATGGCACGAGGCTCTGCTTGGATGACCGCCAGTAATATCATTTCAAGGTTGCTAGGAGCTGTCTATATCATTCCTTGGTATGCTTGGATGGGCGAAAATGCTAAGGCTGCCAATGGATTATTCAATATGGGGTACAATATATATGCATTGTTTCTACTGATCTCTACAGCAGGAATACCCGCGGCGATCGCAAAACAAACCGCGCGATATAATTCGTTGAATGAATATGGCACTTCACGACGATTGTTCATCCGGGCATTACAGATGATGGGCGGGTTAGGTCTGTTGTTCGCTTTGTTCATGTACATCGCCTCTCCTTGGCTAGCTCATGCTTCTGGTGGCGGAGAAGAACTGATTCCAACGATGCGCTCTTTGAGTATCGCTGTATTGGTTTTTCCTTGTATGAGTGTGATACGAGGGTATTTTCAAGGGAACCAAGAGATGATGCCTTATGCGCTGTCGCAGATCGTTGAACAAGTTGCACGTATTTTTTATATGCTGTTGGCTACATTCATCATCATGAAAGTCATGAATGGCGATTATGTGACGGCGGTCACGCAATCAACTTTCGCGGCATTTATCGGTATGCTAGCAAGTATCCTTGTCCTTTTGTATTTTTTGAAGAAACATCAAGCGTATACATCTGCATTTATCCACTACAGCGAAAACAAAGTAAATATTGCAACGAAGGAATTGTTGTTAGATACCATTAAAGAAGCAATACCGTTTATTATCGTTGGTTCAGGGGTAACAATCTTCAAATTAGTCGATCAATTCACTTTTATGAGGGTCATGTCTGCATCCACTGAATATTCCAATGCACAGTTGCTAGATCTTTTTTCGATTTTTAGTGCCAATCCAGATAAATTGACAATGGTAGTTATCGCATTGGCAACATCGATCGCGTCTACCGGGTTACCGTTGATTACAGAAGCTGTTACGTTGAAAGATCGAATAGGACTGGCAAAATTGACGAGCGGAAATTTACAACTGTTTTCATTTTTTATGTTTCCAGCGACATTTGGTGTCATGTTACTTGCCTATCCGCTCAACACATTATTTTATACACCAGATTCTCTAGGAAGCAATGTACTGATCCAAGCAAGTTTTGTAGGACTCTTCTTAGGGTTATATATGCTAGTTTCCAACATGCTGCAAGGAATGTTTGAAAACAGGGCGGCAATCAATTATTTGGTTGTTGGGTTTCTGGTGAAACTACTTCTTCAATATCCAGCCATTCGTTTATTTGAAGTGTATGGCCCTTTATTAGCGACAATGCTCGGGTTTGCTGTGTCTTGTACCTTGATCTTAAAGAGGATCCATGAAGTAGCTCGCTTTAAACCAAGTTTTGTCTGGCGTAGGACATTACTGATCTTTATTCTTACCTTGATTATGCTTTTTGCTTCGTGGATCACAAAGATGATTTTTGGGACTTTCTTAAATGAAGATAGCAAATTCCAGTCTCTATTATTGATTCTTGCAGTAGCAGGTATAGGGGCATTGGTGTACGGTTATTTAGCTTTGAAAATCCGTTTGGCAGAAAGACTACTAGGACCAGGAATAGCGCGTTTACGACACAAATTAAAAATAAAATAAGTGAATGGGAAGAGCAGAATCAATGCTCTTTTGAAATGGGGGAAACGCATGCGTTTAGATAAATTTTTAGCAGATATGGGACTTGGTAGCCGCAAAGAAGTCAAAGGATTGATCAAAAAAGGAACGATTGAAGTCAATGGACAAGTGGTCAAAAGCGATAAAGCGCAAGTAAACGAGTTTGAAGATACGGTTACTTATTTAGGAGAAATCATTGCGTATCAAAAAGATTTTTATTATATTTTGCATAAACCTGCAGGAGTCATTTCTGCTACTCAGGATAATCATGATCAAACCGTAATCGATTTGTTGGAAGATCAAGATTATCGGGAAGATCTTTTTCCAGTTGGCCGATTGGATAAAGACACGGAAGGCCTCCTGATTTTAACGAATGATGGGGTATTTGCCCATCAGTTATTATCACCAAAAAAACACGTGGAGAAAGAATATCTAGCTGAGGTTAACGGCATAATGACAGAAGAAGATATCCGTTTATTTGCAGAAGGACTGATTATTGATGGTGATGAGCAGACATTGCCGGCAAAACTCCAAATCGATCAAGTAGATCAAGAGTCAGAAACTTCAATTATCCGTCTGATTTTGCATGAAGGGAAGTTCCACCAAGTCAAGCGAATGGTCAAAGCAGTAGGAAAAGAAGTCTTATATTTAAAAAGAATCCGTATGGGGAATTTTTGTCTTCCTAAAGATTTGAATAGAGGGCAGTATCGCCCCATGACCAAAGAAGAGCTAGAACAAGTGAGAGAAAAATAAGTGAATGGACAGCTAAAAGAATAAGCAGTGTAGTTGTAGCGCCATCTGAAAAGCAGACTTATCCGTCTGACTTTTGGATGGCTTTTTTGTGAAATTTCGGCTTATTTCCGTAGAAGCTACTTCTGGAACACCGTTTGTTCGGAAGAAGGGACTGTGACAAGACTTTTGTCACAGTCCCCATTGCTCGTTGTGACTCGGAGTTAGATAGCAAGGTCACGATCTGTCTAATACTCAGGACAAAACGCTGATTTCACAACCTCTCCTATACTTTGTTTCATTTTCCCTATACTTTGTTTATTTATTCTCATTATTGAAAGCGCTATAATAACGTTGCGAATGAATCGAAAGGGGTTTTTAGATGAAAAAACGAAAGGGGTTCAATCATTTTTTTATGAATCTATGGCGTTATAAAGCACTTGTCCTGATGGCTGTACCGGGTATGCTTTGGATGATTTTTTTCTTTTACATACCTGTAATGGCGAATGTCGTAGCATTCAAAAATTTTCATATTTCAGCAGATGGGTTCCTGGCTAGCCTGAGGGAAAGTCCTTGGGTGGGTTGGGAAAATTTCAAATTTTTATTTTCTTCGGACCAAGCATTTCTCATCACTAAAAATACAATTTTATATAATGTGACATTTATCCTTTTAAATCTGTTCATTTCAGTCGTATTTGCAGTCATTATGAGCGAGTTGAGAAATAAACGACTTGTTAAAGTTTATCAAACGATGTCGTTGCTCCCTTATTTTCTATCTTGGGTCATTATCAGTTACTTCGTTTACGCCTTTTTAAGTCCCGACAAAGGAATATTCAACCAGTGGATTACTGGACACGGAGGAGAAGCTGTCAATTGGTATAATGAACCGAAATATTGGCCATTTATCTTAGTATTCATCGGTACATGGAAAGGGATTGGTTATAACAGCATCATTTACTTTGCATCTGTTATGGGAATCGATCCGACTTATTATGAAGCTGCTATGGTTGATGGAGCTAGCAAATGGCAGCAAATCAAACATGTGACTATACCACAACTGATTCCATTGATGACGATTTTAACGATTTTAGCCGTAGGAAACATTTTTCGAGCTGATTTTGGCCTGTTTTATAACATTCCTAGGAATTCCGGTGCATTGTACGATGTGACTCAAGTTTTGGATACGTATATCTACAATGGGCTGACATCCACAGGAGATTTTGGTATGACGGCTGCTGCAGGCCTTTATCAATCAGTTGTCGGTTTTGTCTTATTGATGATCACAAATACGGTCGCCCGTCGTTTTGATAGCGATTCTGCATTATTCTAAGGAGGAAAAAAATGAAAAAAAAGAAAGTGGAGAGAGTCCAAGTCCGTTCTTTCAATAAGACGACCAATTTTTTCTCTAATATAATGATTGCACTCTTTGCTATTTCCTGTGTTTTGCCATTCATATTTGTTATTGCCATCTCTGTTACCGATGAGTCCATATTGTCGACGCACGGGTACAGTTTTTGGCCAGAAAAATTCAGTCTATTTGGTTATACGTATTTATTCGACCAGATGCAGGATAAAATTTTGCAAGCGCTTTTCGTCACTGTACTTGTTACTGTTTTAGGTACCCTGATCAATAGCACGGCTACTTCTTTATATGCTTATGCGATTTAGCGGTCAAACTTTCCATTCCGTCGTTTTTTTACCGTTTTTTGTTTGATTACGATGTTGTTCTCACCAGGAATGGTAGCCAATTATCTTGTTATGACAAATCTTCTCCAGTTAAAAGATACGATTTGGGCATTGATCTTGCCAATGGCTGTCAGCCCCTTCAATATTATTGTGATGCGCACATTCTTTAAACGTTCGGTCTCTGATTCGATTATTGAATCGGCGCGGATCGACGGAGCTAGCGAACTTCGAATATTCGTTCAAATCGTTTTACCGTTAGCTGTTCCTGGTATCGCGACAATCAGCTTATTTGCCGCATTGGGCTACTGGAATGACTGGTTCAATGCTTTACTATACATTCAAGATGATAAGCTGGTTCCACTACAGTATCTTTTGATGAAAATCCAAAGTAATATTCAATATCTGACGCAAAATTCAGGAGCAGGAAGCCAATTGACAGGTGGGCTAGCTTCAGTTCCAGGAGAATCCGCCAGAATGGCGATCGTAGTTATCTCTACGTTGCCTATTGCGATCAGCTATCCATTTTTCCAGAAACATTTTGTCAAAGGTCTAACGATCGGTGGAGTAAAAGAATAAAAAAATATAAAAATCATAAAACTAGGAGGAAGAAAAATGAAGTTATGGAAGAAACTAGCCTTTACAGGTGTTTCAGCATTATTGGTAGGTACATTAGCGGCATGCGGAGGTTCTGGTTCTAAAGAGCAAGCAGAAGCTAGTGATTCGGACACTTTGCAGATGTATCAAATCGGTGATAAACCGGATAATTTCGATCAATTGATGGAAGTGGCAAACAAACGAATCGAAAAAGAGATTGGTGCAAAAGTCAATATCAATTACATTGGTTGGGGCGATTACGAAAAGAAAATGAACGTCATCATTTCTTCCGGAGAAAATTACGATATCGCCTTTGCGAACAACTATGTTTCCAATGCTCAAAAAGGAGCCTTTGCTGATTTGACTGAATTAGCGCCTAAGTATGCTGAAAAAGCGTATAATGATTTAGATGAAGCTTATATCAAAGGAAATTTGGTGAATGGGAAATTATATGCCTT
The DNA here is from genome assembly GCF_001837725.1 of Enterococcus sp. HMSC072F02. Taxonomy (NCBI): domain Bacteria; kingdom Bacillati; phylum Bacillota; class Bacilli; order Lactobacillales; family Enterococcaceae; genus Enterococcus; species Enterococcus sp. HMSC072F02. Next base: position 42,801 of record NZ_KV833977.1, on the reverse strand, counting down.
TCCAGTAAATGGAAATGTCTTTGCTCAACAAGTACTTACTTTTAACAAAGCTTTACTAGATAAATATGATCTTTCAATTGATGGAATCCAATCTTACGCTGATGCAGAAAAAGTTTTGAAGGAATTCCATGAAAAAGAACCAAACACGGCCGCTTTTGCCATTGGACAAGGATTCAAAGTCCAAGGAAACTTTGACTATCCTTTAGGGAACACTTTACCATTTGCTATTGATCTGGATGGAGATGATTCAAAAATCATCAACCAATACGACAATGAAACGTATATCGGACTGTTGCGTACGATGCATAGCTGGTACAAACAAGGACTCATTCCAAGTGACGCTGCAACGAGCAATAAGGACTATCCACTAGAAGGAAATACTTGGCTGATGCGTGGAGAAACACAAGGACCCTATGATTATGGCGATACGATTTTGACAAATGCAGCAAAACAAGAACTAGTTTCAAAAGCAATTACTGTTCCATTGAAATCTACAGCTCAAGCACAAATGGCAAATTTTGTCGTATCCAATACTTCAAAAAATAAAGAAAAATCAGTAGAACTTCTAGGCCTACTTAACAGTGATCCAGAATTATTGAATGGACTTGTTTGGGGAATCGAAGGAGAAGCATGGGAAAAAGTCGATGGTTCAGAGGATAAAATCAAATTGCTAGATGGTTATCAGCCAAACACACATATGTCTGCTTGGAATACAGGAAACAATAAGATTCTATATACACAAGAGTCCATTACGGATGACATGATTGCCAACCGCGACCAATCGATTGCTGAAGCAGAAACTTCACCGATTTTAGGGTTCAGCTTCAACACGGACAATGTAAAAACAGAATTAAGTAATATTTCAAATGTCATGAACCAGTATTTGGATGGATTGAATACAGGAACTGTTGATCCAGATGAAACATTGCCGAAATTAAAAGAAGCTTTAGATAAAGCTGGTTATGACAAGGTATTGAAAGAAATGCAAAAACAATATGACGAGTTTCGACAAGAACAATAATGAATAAAGACAAAGAGGTTGTGACAAAAACGTGTCGCAACCTCTTGTTCCGAATGAATGGTGTTCAAAACCTTGTATCTGCGGCAATCAGCCCAACCGAACGAAAAACGTAGAGAGCTATTTTTGTTCGGCTGTTCTTATTACTTGATGCAGGGCAGCTCTTTTACAACCTTTAATACTCAGGTCATGGTGCTGATTGCCCAACCTTTTTTTGTATAATGAGAAAGTATAAACTTAATGTTTGGAGGAGAAGATATGTTAGGGAAGGTTTTGGAAGAGTTGTTTATCCGGATCTGGGTCGTTATAAAACTAACCTTATATTTCTGGATATACACGTTTGTCGGCGGAATCATCTTTGGATTAGGTACGGCATGGAAAACAGTCAATGAGTTATTTTATTTACATGGATTCGAGTATAAAGAAATCACGTTAAAAAGAGGCTGGAATATATATAAAAGAAATTTTTTAAGAGGAAATCTGCTATTTAGTTTATTTTTATCTAGTACTGCTTTATTGAGCTACAATCTATATCTATCTGTTCAAATCAAAGGGCTCATTTTTTTAGCTATTGATTTTATTTTGCTTTTTGCCTTGTTTTGCCTATTTGCTACTTATCAATACAGTATGATTTTAGACAGTGAATATACGATCTCTGTTCCTAATCTGCTAAAGCTGAGTTTTATTTCGGTTTTTTCCAGCTTTTCGTCTTTTCTAAAAATAATTATTGGTAGCAGTGTAATTATAGCTGTGACTTGGCAATTCAAAGGATTGATTTTATTTGGTGTCATTGGTCTTTTGACGGTTTGGAATGGTACGATGACGAAACAGTGGCGTGAAGAGTTAGATAAACAGTTGGAAAGTTATGAATAAAATCCGGATTCTATTTTCAAAAGGAACCTTACTGAATCGGCTATTACGGAAATATGCGGTTATCATGATTGGTGTAACGATGACTGCTACTGTTATTTTTAGTGTCCATACGTGGGATCAAAACCAAAAGCAGGCAGAAAACATGACAAGTGATGCCGTTCAAAGTACAAGCAGAATGCTGAATGACAAAACAACTTTGAGTAGGATCATTAAAAACCAGCTTGTAGGTGATTCCGAAAAAATCGAAAATGTCACTACCTACTTAACAAAACCCATAGATCAGTATTTGATGTATGTATATGAGCAGCAAAACAGTACCGACGAATTAGTTTCTTTCCCAAATCAAATCAAAGATCTTTATATAAATTATGAAGAACTAAGTGCGATATATATCGTGTTGAATCAGCTACCGGAGTACTATGAATCCTCTAGAGAAAACAAAGGCGGAGAAGTAAAAGCCGGAACGCCGAAATTACTAGACGCCTTTTATATCAAGTTGCCTATCACCCAAGGAGGAGCTGAGTCAGGCAGTATTTTTATCGGTTTCCAAAAGAAAGAGCTAGATACGATTTTAGAGAATCTAACGTCATTCAATGGACTCTCTTTATACATGATTTCTGGCACGACAAATCGCTTGTATACGTTCCATGATAATAAAATAGCTAAAGAAACATTTGGAAGACAAGAAACGATTATCTCAGAGAGTCTTCAGAAAAATTCACAATTGCCAATTGCTAATCTGAGAAAAAATAATTTTGTTCAGCATCAAGAACTGTCGGATGATTACCGAATATTAGCTGTATTAGATAAAAAAAGCGTAAAAACCGAAACGGGGAAAAACCTTGCCCCTCTGATTGTCGGTATCATTGTTTTAGACAGTATATTGCTTATCTTTCTTTATAAAACATTCAAACGATATTCACAGCAAATATCCGTCGTCATGCAGGCAATGGAGCAAACAGCAGCAGGAAATTTAGAAACACGGATTGATACAACAAAAACGGAATATGAACTAAAGGAACTTTCGATCGGTATCAACGAAATGTTGGATAGCATCAATCAATTTGTCGAAGACATCTACAAACTAGAAATCAAACAGCAAGATGCACATATGCGGGCGCTTCAAGCACAGATTAATCCGCATTTTTTATACAATACATTAGAATATATCCGAATGTATGCAATCAGCGAAGGAAGCGAAGAATTAGCAGATGTTGTATATGCTTTTTCTGCCTTGCTCCGAAACAACACAAATCAAGAGAAGACGATCACTTTGAAAGAAGAATTGGACTTTTTCGAAAAATATGTCTATTTATATCAAGTGCGTTATCCTAATCGAGTGGCCTATCATTTTATGATCGATCCTGATTTGGAAAAGATTGAAGTACCTAAATTTGTGATTCAACCATTAGTTGAAAATTATTTTAAACATGGTATTGATTTTACTCGATTTGATAATGCCCTAAGTGTCAAAGTCTTACAGGAAGACAAGCGGGTAAGGATCATCGTCAAAGATAATGGAAGAGGGATGACTGAAAAACGGCTAAAACAGGTGGAAGAAAAACTGTCTCATCCCAAAGTGGAACTTCACGAATCAATCGGTCTGCAAAACGTGAATGAACGTTTACGTGCCAACTTCGGCAGCAGTTATTACATGTCGCTTGAGAATAATGAGACAGGTGGACTGACTGTTTCTATTACATTCAAGGAGGGGTGAATATGTACCAGGTGTTATTGGTAGATGATGAATATATGATTTTGAATGGGTTAAAAAAGATAATTGATTGGAAAAGTTTAGGGTTCCAAATAGTAGCAACAGCGGAGAATGCCAAAGAAGGACTATCTGTCCTTGAACAACAACGGATTGATCTAGTGGTAACGGACGTGACGATGCCAGAAATAAACGGACTGGAATTTATTGAAGCAGCTCAAAAAGAACATCATAATTTTGAATTTATGATTTTGTCCGGGTACCAAGAATTTGATTATTTGAAAGGAGGCATGCAATTAGGTGCGGTGAATTATTTGATGAAACCCGTGAATAAGTTCGAATTGATTGAAAGCCTCAAGAAAATCAAAACACGGTTAGACCAGCAAAATGAACAAAAAAATCAGCAAGAAATCTATCAGGAACTATTATTCAGTCAATGGTTGAATGAAGAGTTAGATGAAGCAAGTGAAGAAGAAATAATAGGACAAATCAGTGAGAAACAGCGTAGAATAGTATTGATCCAATTATCAAGAATTCATGATCCTCTTATCAATACATGGTTGAAAGAACACCAGCAAATCTTTTATTATCAAAGAAATTATGGAGACCGTATATTGATTACGCTGTTGTTGGAGGCAGATGAAGTTGATGGATTCTGCTGTTTTGTCCAAGAAAACATCCCTGATCAGGAATGGCTGATCAGTATCGGGGAAGAGACAGATTCATTGGACAAGATCCCTGAAACATTCCAACAAGCGAAAGACAATCTACAATTACATCAATTTTATGGAGATAAAGACGAGCATGTTTTTTACGCAATACAAGCAACAATAAAAGAGCAAACCATCGATTTTTCAAGTTTCAGACGTGTGTTGCAAAATAAACGATTAGATGATGCCCAAAAAATGATCACTGATTTTTTCGAGCAATTTCAGTTAGCAGCCATGATGCCGGAAGACATCCGGTACTCCAGCTTTTTACTGTTTATGGAGATTCAACGGGAATTGATTGATCTAGAAGATGAGGAATATTTACAAGGAATCGAAAAAATTCATCAGGCAAAAACGGTGCAAGAACTCCACCAGCTACTTCTGTCGTTCGTCCAAAAGCACCAGAGACAGAAAAAATACAGTGGCAATGTAGAAAAAGTAATCGAAATCCTGCATCAGCATTATCAAGAACCACTTACACTCAAAGAAGTGTCAGAAAGTTTGCATTTAAATGTCATGTATTTAGGGCAGTTGTTCAAAAAAGAAACGAAAAAAAGTTTTTCAGCTTATTTGAACCATTTACGTATGGAAAAAGCAAAGCAGCTGCTTTTGCACAGTAATCAAAACGTCAATGAAATAGCAAGTGAGATTGGCTACAACAATACCACGTATTTCTCTAAATTATTCAAGAAGATTGTCGGCAGATCCCCTAAGGAGTATCGGGAAAAAAGAGGAGAATCCTAAAAAAAGAAGCGTATGGAATGAATCAATGTTCAAAAGTTTGCATCTGCGGTAATAAGCCCAACCAAACGAAAATAGGAGGAGCTATTTTTGTTTGGCTGTTCTTATTACTTGATGCAGGACAGCTTTTTCACAACCTTTTGTTAGTTATCGTTTGATAAGGAAAAAGGCAAATCTTTTGATCGATACTTCTTAGGATGAGGGACGATACCTAATTGGTAAGAGATCTTGCCGCCTTTCAGCAAATCTTGATGAGTAAAATATAATTTCGTATATTCTTTGTCCATCCGTTTGATTTTATGGATAAATTGCTGTTGTGGCCGATTAGGAGTGGTTTCAATCGTCAATTCCTTTCCATTTGACAAAAGCACAACAGCCTTGTCCATTAAAGGCATACCGATAACATATTCACCGGTCCCTGGTGTGACAGGATAGAATCCCAGACTATTGAAGATATACCAAGCAGCCATACTTCCGTTGTCCTCATCTCCAGGGTAACCCGTTGAAGAATCGTCGAAAGTTTGAGTCATCAATTGTTTAAGCAATGGCTGTGCCATTTCGGGTTGTCCAATATAGCTGAACAAGTATGGGTAATGAAAACTTGGCTGATTGGAGATAGCTAACTGCCCAAATTCTATCGCAGCCATCTCGCTCATTTCATGAATCTCAAAACCATATCCTCCTGTTTCAAATGTCGGAGATTGATTGCACAAATCAATGAGTTTTTCTTTGAATCTCTCACTGCTGCCATATTTTTCGATCAACCCTGCAAAATCATGATAAACAGCAAAGCTGCTTTGCCAAGCACTGCCTTCTGCATAATCTTGTCCCCAACGATGAGCAGAAAATGGTTCTCTGAATTTGCCATTTTTATCTTTGGAACGCATCCATCCTGACTCATAGTCAAAAATATGTTGATAGTTCAATGATCGTTGCTGATATTTTTTCACCGTTTCGTCCTCTGCTAGTACTTTGGCAACTCGACTAATACAAAAGTCGCTATAAGCATAATCTAGCGTATGATTGACCGATTCATGGTAGTGATTAGGAACATAGCCGTATGTCAAGTAATCCTCTGTCCCTTGTCGTCCATAATTTGAATGATTACTTTGAACTGTAGCGCCTTTCTTCATTACTGTTAGAAATTCCTGCATCAAGTCTGGCCGAATATCTTTCACAGCAGCATCTGCAACGACCGCATCGATCAATGTCCCAGGCATTAGTCCACGTTCGTCAGGAGACAGCCATTTTGGCAAATAACCAGTTTCTCTATAGCTGTTCAAGAAACCTTCCAGCATTTCTTCGTACTTTTCTACAGCAATCAAAGAATAAAGAGGATAAACCGTTTTATACGTATCCCAAAACCCGTTATTTGTATAGAGAACGCCAGGTTTCACAGATCGGCTAGTCGTATCATAGTGGATTTTTTGCCCGCTAGGATCCATTTCATAAAATGTTTGCGGAAATAAAAACACCCGATAGAAGTTATGATAAAACGTCCGCAATTGTTGTTGATCATGGTGTGTGAGCTGTATACGATCAAAATAGGATTGCCATTGTTTCTGGCTGTTAGCAAGGTAAGTCTCTTTGCTTTGGTTTTGTTCTAGTTCCAAGTTATAAGCTGCTTGTTCCGGGCTGATAAAAGATGTCCCGAATCGGATGGTTTGTTTTTTTGTCTGTTCAAAATACAACGGGATCGAATCGCTATTTTTGTTGGAAACAGCTAGCTCATCAGTTGTTAAAGGATATTCAAATCTCAATATGAAATAAAAAGAAAAATCAGGATCTTCTGAACCAGCAAAATGTGTGATTTTTCCTTCCACTGTGTAAGGATCTATAACAAAGAGCTGATGACGTCCCGGAAAGGATAAAAGTAAACCGCTATCATTTCTGCTGTAATCAATAGATAAGATTCCGCCATACATACTGGGTATCAATGTAGAGCGGATGCCATAACGCAATTGACGGATCGACAGATGAGTCGGACAAAATATACTTTCTTCTGGGCGGTAAGAACTTTGCGCATGAAAAAGGGTATTTTCCTGTAATTTACCATTGATTGGCGTGAGCAGCATATGACTGAAATTGCCCATCCAAGGACTTGGCTGATGGGTAAGTCGATAACCTTGAAAAACACGATCCTCAGGATGAAACCACCAGCTGCCGTTTTGATCGGTCGTTTGCGGTGCAAAATAATTCATCCCAAAAGGAACGCCAGTGTAAGGCTGGCAGTTCCCGTTAGAGAAATTTGGCTGATTAGCTGTGCCATGTCTAGTATCTATTTGACCGATATTCATTTTATTTCTCCTTTGTTGATTGTCTTTTGATAAATGAAACTGGAAATTTGCTGTCGGAAGGACGTTCGTTTGTCTCTAACCAAGTGATCAAAGCCTCTCCAGCAAGCTTGCCTAACTGTTCAAAATCTTGTGCAATGGTTGTCAGCGGTGGATCAACAAGAGCAGCTGCTTGGATATCATCAAATCCGATGATTGAAAAATCTTCAGGAACATGATAATCATGCTGTCTCAAGAAATTCATCGTCTGGATAGCGACAACATCGTTTTCGCAAACAAAAGCGGTCACTTCATACTTAGTGATATAAGAAAGCAATTCATCGAATGTCGCGCTTTTGTCATCCAGCGAAGTGTGGAAAGCTAAACCAGCTTTGTCCAATGCTTCAAGGTAACCAAGGTAACGCTGACGTACGGATTGTGGATGAGTCTGTGCACCAAATAAATAAGCGATTTTTGAATGTCCCTGTTCGATCAAATGAGAAGTAGCGAGCACACCACCTTGGAAGTTGTCGGAAAGCACGGTAGGAAAAGGCAATTCATAGATTTTTTTATCCAATATGATGACAGGGAATTCTTTTAATGACAGCTCAAAAAGCAAGTCAAGATGCTGTTCTGTATCAAAGGCATAATAAATTAATCCATCAAATTCATGGATGAGTTCTTTTGCCGTTTTATTTTGTAAAAAATCATGTGTCGTCATCATGACATCCATCTGTTTATCCTGCATCACAGGATTCAATCCCTTGGTAAAATCACCAACAGATAAATCAGCGACATATGGAAGAAGAAACAGAATCCGCCGTGTTTTTGTAGGAGAAGGAAGCATCTGCTCCGGAGCAGATGATTTAACAAAACTGCCTTTCCCACGTACGCGATAAATCAGCCCTAATTGTTCTAATTCAGTCAATGCACGTTTGGAAGTGATTCTGCTTACTTTATAAGTATGGGAAAGTTCCTTTTCAGTTGGTAGTTGGCTATCCACAGGTAATTCACCAGTTAAAATAGCCGTTTGCAAATCATTAAATATTGTCTGGTACAATGGTTGATTCATATAAACACCTCTTAATGATATATCATATTCAAATAATACCATAATAGATGAAAAAGTAAATAAAAAGTTATTTTTTTTGAAAGCGTAGACATAAAATGCTGCAAGAGGTATAATCTTTAAAGATATATCAAATGAAAAGAGGAGATTTGTATGGTTTATAAAGATATACCAAAGTCGGTGCGAAAATTTATGGATGATATCACACAAAAATGCGGGAAAACCCATGCGGACTGGGCAACGAATTTTACAGCAGCATTTGCCAACACGCTATTGACAACAGTCAAAAAGCAAAATGACGGTACTACTTTTCTATTGACAGGAGACATTCCTGCAATGTGGTTGCGAGATTCTACTGCACAAGTTCGTCCTTATTTAGTGATTGCAAAAGAAGATGAGGAACTAGCTGACATGATTAGTGGGTTGGTCAAAAAACAATTTTTTTATATCAACATCGATCCATATGCGAATGCCTTCAATGAAGAAGCGAACGGTGCAGGACACCAAACAGATCACACAAAAATGAACGATTGGATCTGGGAAAGAAAATATGAAATTGATTCTTTATGCTACCCGATACAGTTGGCCTATCTTCTTTACAAAAATACAGGAAAAACGGACCAATTCAACCCAACTTTTATTGAAGGGATCAAAAAAATCTTAGGCGTGTTCGAAACAGAGCAGGATCATGAACACTCTCCTTATACATTTGTACGAGATACGACAAGAAAAGAAGATACGCTGATCAATGACGGACGAGGAGCCAAAACAACTTTTACAGGTATGACATGGTCTGGGTTCCGTCCTAGCGATGATGCTTGCCGTTACGGATATCTGGTACCATCCAATATGTTTGCGGTGGTCGTGTTAGGTTATGTGGAAGAAATTTTCCAAACGATACTCGATGATAAAGAAATTGTACAGAAAGCACAAATATTGAAGAAAGAGATCCAAGAAGGTATCCAAAATCACGGACGGACGGTTAATCAAAAAGGGCAAACGATTTATGCATACGAAGTAGATGGAATGGGGAACGCGACGGTCATGGATGACAGCAATGTGCCCAATTTGATCGCGGCACCTTATTTGGGTTACTGTTCGGAACAAGAGGAAGATTATCTTCAAACAAGAAGAACATTGTTGAGTAAAGAGAATCCATATTTTTATGAAGGAAAGTACGCAAAAGGAATTGGTTCTTCCCATACGCCAAAAGAGTATGTTTGGCCGATTGCGTTAGCTATGGAAGGAATGACAACACCAGATAAATCTGAAAAAGAACGGCTATTGAATTTGCTTGTAGCAACTGATGCAGGAACACATCTTATGCACGAAGGATTTGATGTGAACAATCCTGAAAATTATACGAGAGAATGGTTTTCTTGGGCAAATATGATGTTTTGCGAATTAGTTATGGATTACTTTGATATTCGAGTAGAAAAATAGGAGGTACTGTAAATGAAAAAGAAAGTATATATCATTTCTCATAGCCACTGGGATCGTGAATGGTACATGGCTTACGAACAGCATCACATGCGGTTGATTGAATTGATAGACGATTTATTAGAGCTATTTGAAGTTGATCCGTCCTTCAACAGTTTTCATTTGGATGGGCAAACGATTATTTTAGATGACTATCTTCAAGTAAGACCAGAAAAAAGACAGGCACTCCAACGAGCTATTGATGAAGGAAAATTGAGAATCGGACCATTTTATATCTTGCAAGATGATTTTCTGATCAGTTCGGAATCAAACGTGAGAAATATGCTGATTGGCATGGAAGAAAGCCGTAAATGGGGAACCCCCGTCATGTTAGGGTATTTTCCCGATACATTTGGAAATATGGGACAGACGCCTCAATTAATGAAACAAGCTGGTATTTCAGCAGCGGCGTTTGGCCGTGGGGTAAAACCAATTGGCTTTGACAATCAAGTTCTGGAAGCAGAAAACTATTCTTCTCAATACTCAGAGATGTGGTGGAAAGGACCTGATCAAACAGAAATTTTTGGTCTGTTATTTGCCAATTGGTATAGCAATGGGAACGAGATTCCCGTAGAAAAAGAAGCTGCTCGTGTCTTTTGGAAGCAGAAATTAGCAGATGCAGAACAATATGCATCTACTGATCATCTATTAATGATGAATGGTGTTGATCATCAACCAGTACAAAAAGATATATCAAAAGCAATTCATCTCGCAAATGAGCTGTTTCCAGATTACGAGTTCATCCATTCTAATTTTACTGACTATCTGGAAGCAGTTCGACAAGAGTTGCCAGAAGACTTAGGTTCAGTAGAAGGAGAATTGACAAGTCAAGAAACGGATGGCTGGTATACTTTAGCCAATACAGCATCTGCTCGCGTTTATTTGAAACAATGGAATACCAAGGTCCAACGGCAGCTAGAAAACATCACGGAACCACTTGCGACGATGGCTTACGAAGTTACAGGGATTTATCCCCACGATCAATTAGATTATGCTTGGAAGACATTAATGCAAAATCATCCTCATGACAGTATTTGCGGTTGTTCAGTTGATTCTGTCCATCGGGAAATGATACCTCGTTTTGAAAAAGCAGATGAAGTCGGAAAGTATCTTGCACAAGATTCTTTAGAACAACTGGCCACAGCGATCGATACAACTGGATTTCCAAAAGACAGCTTTCCATTTGTCGTTGTAAATACTGCAGGAATGGATAAAACTGGCGAAGCAGAAATAACCATCGAATTAGCAAGAAAAAGATTCGCTGAGGGAATACCGGAACATCTGTATCAAGAGTTAGAACAGTTGCCTAGACGGAAGTATCACGTAGAAACAAAAAGCGGGGCCACTATACCAGCTATTTTATCTGAAGAAACTGTACAATTTGGTTATGATTTGCCGAAAGATCGTTTCCGTGTGCCATATATGGCAAGAACGATCAAGGTAACTTTACCAATAAAAAACATGCCAGCGTTTTCTTGGGAAACATTCGCGCTTGTAGAAGGGGAAGCGAAAGCAGAAGAAAAGGAAACAATGATCCGTCAGAGTGGACGAATCGTCGAAAACGCCCACCTGCGTTTGACGATTGAAAAAAACGGTACCATTACAATGGAAGATCGCAAAAACAAACGAAAATGGAATAACCTGCATATTTTTGAAGATATCGGTGATATAGGAAACGAGTATATCTTTAAGCAACCTGTCTATGATCAACCAATCCTATCCAGTAATCAAGAGGGCTCTGAAGTAAAAGTATTAGTAGATACACCAGAAATAGCCAAAATAAGTATTCTACAGGAAATGGAGATCCCAGTTTCTGCAGACGAGCGTTTAGAGAAAGAACAACGAATGGTTGTAGAATTTCGTTATCGTAAAGCAGAACGATCTAAAGAAAAACGGATCCTTCAAATAGAAACGATCATGACAGTCAGAAAAGATAGTAAAAAAATCGACTTTGAAACGACTCTTGACAATCAAATGAAAGATCATCGATTGCGTGTCTTGTTTCCTACAAAGTTACATGTGGAACATCACGAAGCAGATAGTATTTTTGAAGTAGTAAAGCGCCCAAACCATGTATCTAGGAGCTGGGAAAATCCCACGAATCCGCAACATCAGCAAGCATTTGTCAATATTCATGATGAACAGTACGGTGTAACAGTTGGTAACTTTGGTTTGAATGAATATGAAGTAACAGCAGATGGACAAATCGCGGTGACACTACTTCGCTGTGTGGGAGAACTAGGAGATTGGGGGTATTTTCCAACACCAGAAGCACAGTGTTTAGGTAAGCATCGGTTCAATTATAGCGTTGAACTACATGGACCAGAAGAAACATTCTCTACTTATTTGCATGCATACGCGGCACAGATTCCTTTCTCCACTCAACAAATCAAACATCATGAAGGAACATTGGCATCAAAACAACAATATTTAACGATAAAAAGTGAAACGTTTGCAATTACAGCTTTGAAACGGAGTAAGTTTAGTGATAAAGTAGTAGTGAGAGGTTTCAATATGTCTAGTCATTTGGAAAAATTAGAAATAACTAAAGACAATCGAAAAACGGTCATATTGAATCTGCTTGAAGAACCAACGCAGCAATCGGTTGTCCCGATAATCCAACCTTATGAAATTCGGACAATCGGATTCGAGGAGGAAAACTAAATGTATGGCGGAATAGAAGCAGGCGGAACAAAATTTGTGTGTGCGGTTTCAGAAGGTGGAGAGATTTTGGAAAAAACAAGTATCCCTACCACAACACCAGAAGAAACATTGGATCAAGTATTTGAATTTTTTGATCGTTATGAACTGAAGGGAATCGGGATCGGCTCATTCGGCCCGATTGGTATCGACCAAACAAAAGATAATTACGGATATGTTTTGGCAACTCCCAAAAAAGGATGGGCACAATTTGATTTTCTCGGCACAATCAGGAAACGCTACCATATTCCTGTTGCTTGGACGACGGATGTCAATGCGGCTGCATACGGGGAGCTGAAGCAAGGGGCAGCACAAGGAAAAAATAGTTGTATTTACCTTACCGTGGGAACAGGAATCGGCGCAGGCGTCGTGATCAATGAGGAAATTTTTTCAGGGATCGCACATCCTGAAATGGGACATATTTGGGTAAAACGCCATCCAGATGATCAATATGAAGGCACTTGTCCTTATCATAAAGACTGTTTAGAAGGATTAGCGGCAGGTCCGTCTATTGAGGCACGTATAGGGATCAAAGGGCAAGATCTGCCACAAGATCATCCGATTTGGGATATTCAAGCTTTCTATATTGCTCAAGCACTGATCAACTATACGTTGACGTTAGCACCTGAAAAGATTATTTTAGGTGGCGGAGTAATGAATCAGGATCATCTCCTTCAAAAAATCCGTCAGCAATTTGTTGAATTGATGGGTGGCTACATGGAAACACCTCAAGTAAGTGAATATATCGTTCGTTGGGGACTGCCAAATGAAAGTGGGATTATCGGTAGTTTGCTGTTAGCAGAACACGAACATCAAAAGTAAGCAGACAAGTTACACAAAAAGAACGTAGTCTTATCAGCAGATAATGATAGGACTACGTTCTTCTTTCTATTTCCACAATCCGGGTAAAGCTTTACCAACTATTTTTTCTTGAGTAAATGGATGGATCATGTGCAGTTCTAATGCATGGAGCATCAGTCGTTCAGCTGGTCTATTTTGGTAGAGAGGGTCTCCAACGATTGGATGCCCTATATGAGCTAAGTGAACTCTGATCTGGTGCGTACGACCGGTTTCCAAAACACAATACACTTGTGTTTTTCCAGAAAGTACTTTGTCGACAGTGACATGTGTCAAGGCGTTCTGACCATTTTTATCATCTACGACCCGTTTTCTCCGATCATGGCGATCGCGTCCGATTTTATTGGTAATAGTCCTATCTTTGGCGATTTTCCCCCATACGATGGCTTGATATCTCCGATAGATCATTTTTTGTTCCAACATTCTTCCAAGTATCGGCAAGACAAATGGGTTTTTTGCAAATAAAACAGCGCCGCTTGTTTCTTTGTCCAAACGGTGGACAACGTAAGGTCGTTGTTTTTTCGTATCGAGATAAGCAGCTAAGTGATTGAGCAAGGTACTGTTTTCTGTTGGTTCGTTTGGATGAGTCTTCATTCCTGCAGGCTTATCCACTATAATCAAATGTTCATCTTCATATAAAACACGGATGTGCTTCGCATCTCCTAATTGGACTTCTTGATAATTATAATCTGTTTCTTCGAATAACAATGTGATCTGGTCATTGCCTTTTACTTCATGATGGAACAAAGCAGGTTGTTGATTGATCCAAACGTTTTTACGTATACGCAAAAAGTGCCGAACCTTTCTAGGAACTAACCATTCCTTTTCAAGCAAGTCGCGAATCGTTGTTTCAGGATGGTTCATAGGTAAAGTGATCGTGATTTTCACAAGTGTACTCCTTTCGGTAAAATTGCAGATTAATTGTACCATTTTTAAAACATATTTAAGAAAAAACTTACATTTTTCTGTTCATTCTTATGTTACTCTACTTGCACTAACGAAAAAAACAAATCGAACTACAACTTAAGCAGGAAGAAAACACTCTTTCATTATGGTAAAATAAGACGATTGAATTGAATAGACAGGAGAAGAAGCGAATGGATTTTCAAAGCATTTTAGGAAAGATAAAAGCTGCTTTGATCAGTTTTTGGCGATGGATCAGACCATATCTCGGACAATTCCATCGATGGCGAAAGCGCATTTGGAAAAAATATCATGTGAACAAATTGATTTTGCTGATTGGTTTGATCTGTGTCTTAGTGACAAGTATCTACCTTTTTATTTTAGCCAAACAAGCAAATGTCGAAACGTTAAAATCTGGATTAAGCCAATCGACAGTCATTTATGATAAGAAAAATGAAGAAGCTGGCACACTGTACGCCCAAAAAGGGACATACGTAGAATTAAACGCGATTTCTCCCTATATTCAAGATGCGGTAATCTCGACAGAAGATAGGAATTTTTACGAACATCACGGATTTGATATCAAAGGAATCGCCCGTGCGGCTGTTCGGATGGTTTTGTCTGGCGGAACATCAGGGGGCGGAGGAAGTACGATCACTCAGCAGCTTGCCAAAAATGCTTATCTGACATTAGATCAAACATTTGATCGAAAAGCGAAGGAATTATTTTTGGCAATCGAGATCGAAAAGAAGTACAGCAAAGAAGAAATCTTGACCATGTATCTTAACAATGCCTATTTTGGTAACGGGGTATGGGGTGTCCAAGACGCTTCCAGAAAGTATTTCGGAGTAGATGCAACGAATGTTACGCTATCTGAGGCTGCTACTTTGGCAGGAATGCTGAAAGGTCCTGGTATTTATAATCCGATTGATCACCCAGAAAATGCGAATGATCGGAAAAACACAGTACTAAGCGTAATGGAAGAAAACGGAAAAATCACAAAAGAACAAGAACAAGCAGAAAGCCAGACAGACATCAGTGCTTATCTTCATGACACATACGATAATTCAGATTCTGGTTATCGTTATCCTTATTATTTTGATGCAGTGATCGATGAAGCAGTTAACGAGTATGGTCTTGATGAAGAAGATGTCATGAATAAAGGCTATAAAATCTATACAGCTTTAGATCAGGATTACCAAAAGCAATTAGAAGCTACTTATCAAAATAATGCATTATTCCCAGCAAATGCTTCAGATGGTGCCATGGTCCAATCTGCTTCAGTAGCTTTAGATCCGAATACAGGCGGTGTACAAGCATTAGTAGGACGAAGAGGAGATCATGTCTTTAGAGGATTCAGCTTTGCTACACAGATGCGCCGTTCTCCAGGATCAACGATCAAACCATTAAGCGTATATACACCAGCGTTGGAAGCTGGTTACAAGCCTTCTAGTGTCTTGAAAGATGAACCGCAAAGTTATTACGATGCGCATAATTTTGACGGGACATACCAAGGAGAAGTACCGATGTATCAGGCTGTTGCACAAAGTTTGAACTTGCCTGCTGTATGGCTTTTGCATGAGATCGGTTTACAAAAAGGATATGATAAAGCAGAAGAATTCGGCCTGCCTTTAGCAAAATCTGATAAGTATTATGGCTTAGCTCTTGGCGGATTAGAAAAAGGAGTATCTCCAATGATCATGGCGGGTGCTTACAGTGCATTTGCCAATGAAGGTCAGATGTATACGCCGCATCTCATCACGAAAATCGTTGATTCAACTGGAGCGGTGATCATCGATAATACAAACAAAAAGCCAAAACAGGTTATATCAAAGGAAACAGCTGATGAAATGACCAGCATGCTTCTTTGTACATTCTCAAATGGGACAGCAGCTGCTGCGAACCCTGCAGGTTATACGATAGCAGGTAAAACAGGAACCACAGAAACTAATTTCGATGCCACGAAAGCAAATGACCAATGGATGATCGGGTATACGCCAGATGTAGTGATTTCGACATGGATGGGGTTTGAAGAATCCAGCAAGCTGCATTATTTGGAAGGGACAAGTGGAAATGTTGTCGGGAAAGTCTTCAAATCAGCGGCAGAAGGTATCCTTCCTTATACTTCCAAAACAGGATTTAGTGTAGCTGACGCCTATGCCACAGGAGGGCAAGTGGTAGCAGCAGATCAAGTTGGAAACACAGGTAATTCTAATGGAGAGTCTGGAAATTGGCAAGATAACTTGAATCAATACGGTGAACAAGCAAAAGAAGGATTGAAGAATTTCGGCGATATGGTGAAAGAAGGCGTTCAGGGAATTGGTGAAGCGGCTAAAGACCTCTGGCGGAAATATCAAGGAGAGTAGACCCTTTGAAAACGAATAACCCCATGTTACAATAGAGAGTAACTACTAAAAGAAAAGAGGGCATAACATGTCAAACATCTACGATAGCGCGAATCAGATCGAACGTGAGATCCGTGAATTACCAGAATTCAAAGCGTTGAAAGAAGCGTACGAGAAAGTACAAGCAAACGAAGAAGCACACAAGCTGTTCAAAGACTTCCAAGCGATGCAAATCGAATTACAAGAAAAACAAATGAGTGGACAAGAATTCAGCGACGAAGATGCAATGAAAGCACAAGAAATGGCTGTGAAAATTCAATCAGAAGAAGTAATCAATGATTTAATGCAAAAAGAACAAGGGTTCAGTACGATCATCAATGACTTGAACCGGATCATCATGACGCCAGTTCGCGACCTTTACAGCGAATAGAACTATTTTATGAAACAACAGAGGTTGTGAAAGAGACGTTCAGCCTTGAGCGATGACAAAGTTGCTTCTTATTGCCGATAGACTGTCTCTTGAACACCGTTTACCAAAAAGACGTGAGCCTACCGTTTAACTCTGAGTGACAAGGAACAATTTCAAAAAACAGCTTCTCAT
>NZ_KV833977.1:0-25420 GCF_001837725.1 Enterococcus sp. HMSC072F02 | reverse complement strand
GTGACCGAGGAGTTGGCAGGAGAACACCGTTTGTTCAGAAATAGGAGAGACGACAAAACTCTTGTCGTCTCTCCTTTTTTTGTCATTCATTTTTCAAACGGTAAAAATAGCCCTCTTGAGCTAACAGCTCTTCGTAAGTACCCATCTCAACGATTTTTCCTTCATCGATCACAACGATTTTATCTGCCTCTTTGATCGTTGAAAGCCGATGAGCCACAATAAAAGTAGTGGGTGTTTCTGTCAGATAATTCAGGGCCTGCTGGATTTTTTTCTCTGACTGGTTATCTAAAGCTGAAGTTGCTTCATCTAGCAAAATGATTTTCGGCTGACGTATCAATGCTCGTGCAATGGAGATACGTTGTTTTTGGCCACCAGACAGCTTGTTGCCATGTTCGCCTACTAAGGTATCCAGTCCATCAGGAAGCTGGTCAATCAGTGAAGAAAGTTGCGCAGCTTCGATGACTTCATCTAAACGTTCTTTTGATACGTTTTTCAAGCCATAAGTGATGTTCTCTTTGATCGAAGCGGAGAACAACAAAGTGGTTTGAGGAACAACGGCTAAATAATTACGCACACTTCGCATATCCAATTCATCCAAAGGCTGATTATCTAGGAAAATCCTCCCTGAAGACGGCTGGATAAATCCAATCAATAAGTTAAGGAGTGTAGATTTTCCAGAACCAGATGGCCCAACAAAAGCAATTGTTTCTCCAGCTTTCACCTCTAGAGAAAAATGATCAATAATCGGCTTGAGTGAGTCCGGGTAATGAAAAGAAACATCCTCAAAGCGAAAATTTCCATCCAAATGTTGGATTTTTTTCTTACCGTGATAAGTTTCTACATCGCCAGCAATCAACAGTTCACCAATAGAAGTAATAGATTCCATGCCTTTTGAAATCGTAGGAATCAGTGTGATCATTCCAGAAACGGAATTGACGATCGTTGTGAAATATGTCTGATACATCACGACATCACCTGGTTGAATACGCCCTTGTAAAGCTAATATCCCAGTGAAAATCAAACAAACCAGTTGAAATATCTGAAAACTAGCCCAGCTGACTGACCCGAAAACAGATTGCAGGATATCTAAGTGGAATCCTTTTTCATAGATTTGGGTAAAATGCTTATTTAAGCGAGTGGTTTCGTGTTTTTCTAACCCATGAGCTCGAGCAATCGGTGCTAATTCGATCACTTCGATCACTTTTGCAGAAGTCTCTTCCATTTCTTGCCGGAAATCTGAATTGGACTGTCTGATCCTTTTCCGGAAAAAAAGAGTAACTAACGCGGCGAGAGGGACAGTCAATAAGAAAAACAAGAAAACGACAGGACTTCTATAAAGCGTGATACCTAAAGCCACGAATAAATTGACAGCAATGTTCAATCCGCTGACAAATACTTGAGAGGACAACGTTTGGATGGCTTCTACATCACGGATGATCTTTGATTGGATCCGGCCAGATTGCAATTCTTTTTGATAGGGAATAGAAAGTTCTTGGATTTTCTTGATAAGAGTCGCTCTTAGTCCAGCTTCTACTTGCCGGATCGAAGTGCTATGGTATTTTACATGAAAATAATTCGTCAATATATTTTGACCGATCAGACAAGTCATCAAAAAAGCGTTGAAATAAATCGCCTGCAATTGAGAGGAAACTTTTGATGAAGCTGCATTGATTACATTGGCAATAGCAATCGGCATTAACCAAGATGGAAGATGTTTGATAATAAAAAAGAGTCCTGACATGGCAAAGCGCCAATAATTCCCCTGATAAAGATGCAGCAATGTCTGAAAAGCATTTGCATGATATTTTTGATAACTTTTCTGTATTCGTTCCTCCATAATCTTCTCCTTAACAATCTTGGTAAAAAAACTGCAAGTGTTCTATTGCTTCAGGAACATAAATCTCAGGAGTAGCTTCAAGAGTGGCGTACATTAGAGGACGCTCATATTTGATATAATGTAGTACCGGGCGGAAATCTAAACAGCCTTTACCAACAGGAACTATGCGGATCTTTCCATTTTCCATGATGTAGTCTTTGAGATGAAGCGCTGTAATACAACCCTGTAAATTGTCCAAGGCACCTCGGATCACTTTTTCCTGATCAGCATGATTTTCTTTGTGGATCAAATTCGCACAGTCTAAAATGATTTTTAAATTTGGTGAAGCTACTTCATCGACTAAACGTTTGGCTAACAGATAGTTATAGATCGGATGATTGATCCCTGCTTCAACAGCAACAGTTACGCCAAAATTTTCTGCATGAGCGACTAATTCAATGACAGAATTTCTAGCAATCTGATAAGCTTCTTCAGTAAAATTTTCTTTTGTGAAACCGACAGAGACACTACCGGTTTCCGTAGCAATCATCTTGGCTTGATAGGCAGAGCACAGAGCAATTTGCTGTTTGAAAGTTGCTAATGCTTGTGCACGAACTTCTTGATTTTTGCTGGATAGGTTGATATAGCAACCTAAAATGGAAAGTTCGATATTGTTTTTTTGGAAGTATTCACCAAAATAGGCAGCACTCCCAAGTGTCATGTCATTTAATTTAAGTTGTTCAGGAAATGCTTTTTGTGGTGCAAATTGGATATGGGACAAGTGAAGCTGTGATACTTTTTGAACGATTTCTTCACGATTTCGAACCTCTAGATCATGGGCACGGATGCCTAAATTTAATGGAAACATCTCAAACTCCTTTTTGTAAATAATCAGCAAGAGGCAGACGGGATTCTTTTATCAATTCAGCAATTATTCGGGCAACTTTATCAGCGCCTTCTGGACTAAAGTGGGTATTATCCTTTAGCCCTTCTGGGTAATTTTCACAACTATTAGGCATAAGATGCAGATAGAATTTTTTTGTCTTTTCTTTTGAAAAGGTCTGGAAATATTCTTGTGATCGTGAGAAAACATCTAAAAGTGGAATATGGTGTTTCTCAGCAAATGCACGCATCGCTTTTGGATAGTCTCCAAGTATATCTGGATTCAATGTTCCATTTTCTAAGTAATCTCGTCGCGTCACAGATGTCAGCAAGACCATGTGGACGTTCGCTTTTTTTGCGCATTCAAAAAATATCTGCAGATTTTTTAAATAGCTACCGAAGGGGAGCGTACCTCTTTCTTCTTGGATTTTCTGGTCGTTATGTCCAAATTGTACAAATAAGAAATCATTTGGCTGAAACTGTGAAGCTAAACGGGCTAATCTTCCTTCCTGGATAAATGATTTGGTGCTGCGTCCATTCTTTGCTTGGTTATTGATCTGGATCTCAGGTGAAAAATAAGCAGAGATTTTTTCTCCCCAACCTGTCTCGGGACGCTTGTTTTCATCTTTTTCTGCCGCAGTAGACTCACCGGCAATATGGATAGTAGGCATGTTATCTCTTCTTTCATAAGGGTTTATAGGCAATGAAGCAGAACAGCAAGAGAAGAAGACGGAGCAAATTTGGTCCGTCTTCTTCTCTAAAACGTGGATAAACGGATTCCGTTATTTCGCTATCCTGTTTTGATTCGTTACTGTTACTATTAATCAATTAGGCGAAAAAGCCAAAGTAATTTTTAGCATTTGTATAACTAATCGCTTGAACGAGACTTCCTAAAAGTTGTTCATCCTCAGGTGCTTCTCCTCGCATGACCATTTCGCCTAAAAATTCACAAAGAACACGACGGAAATATTCATGTCTAGTGTAGGAAAGGAAACTTCTTGAATCTGTCAGCATGCCGACAAAATTCCCCAAAGCACTACCATCAGCAAACTGTGTCAATTGATCGCGCATACCAGCTCGAGTATCGTTGTACCACCATCCAGAACCTAACTGCAGTTTTCCATTCTGTTCTTTTTGGAAACAGCCCATCAAAGCTAAAATCGCAGGGTAGTCATTTGGATTCAGTGAATAGAGGATCGTCTTTGGCAACTGATCCGTTTCTTCTGCACGATTCAATAATTTTTGCAGAGGAATAGTCAAAGAAAGATCATTCATTCCATCATAACCGGTATCGGGTCCTAATTTTTCCAACATTTGTGTATTACAATTACGATAAGCATGAATATGCAGCTGCATCGTCCAATTATGAGAATGATAGAAGTGGGTCAAACGTATCAGTGTTTCTGTACGAGAAGCATCGATTTCATCTGAAGATAATAGTTTGTTAGCTCGTGCTTTTTGAAAAATCTCTTCTAATACTGTTTCATCCGCTTCTTTATAGCGTAAGGTATCTAAAGCGTGGTCGGAAACACGACATCCATGTTGATGGAAGTATTCTATCCGCTGCTCTAAAACTTCGATTAGTTCTTGATAGGTGGTAATCGTTTGGTCAGCTGCTTCTTCCAGTAGTGTGATCCATGCATTAAATCCTTCTTTTTCAATATTGAGTGCTTTATCTGGACGGAATGAAGGGAGAACTTTCAAATCTGGTTCTTCATGAGCAAGCAATTGATGATAGTGTAAGTCATCTGCTGGATCATCTGTCGTACAAATCACTTCTACATTCGATTTTTTCGCGATTTCCCGCCGACGGAAATCAGGAGTTGCCAAAATTTTATTTGCTTGTGTCCAAATTTTCTCTGCGTTTTCTTCATTTATCAACAAGTCAATATCGAAGAAACGCTTCAATTCAAGATGTGACCAACTGTAAAGCGGATTTCCGATAATTTTTGGTACGGTTTGACACCAAGCTAAAAATTTTTCAAAATCAGAAGCATTTCCTGTGATTTTTTCTTCAGGCACGCCGCAAGCTCGCATCAAGCGCCATTTGTAATGATCGCCTCCTAACCAAGCTTCTGTCAGATTGCTGAAATTGTTGTTTTCGTAAATTTCTTTTGGATCTAAGTGACAGTGATAATCAATAATGGGCATATTTTTTGCGTAGGAATGATAAAGCTTTTTCGCCCAATCGTCTTTTAATAAAAAATCATCAGATAAAAACATAAATCTTCCTTCTTTCTTTTTATACTGTTTTTATGAAAATCAAAGTGTTACTCCGTTTTTAAAAATGGCAATTTCTCGAACGTTATTTTGTTCATTTTTCGTTTCTTCTCCACTAGCCACAGCGATGATTTTTTGAACAAATGATTCTAAGATCACTTCCATTGGTTGTTCTAATAAGACGCCTGCATTAAAGTCCATCCAATGACCTTTGCGTTCAAAAAGAGTCGTGTTCGTAGATACCTTGACCGTAGGGACATATGAGCCAAACGGAGTCCCTCTTCCTGTGGTAAACAAGACCAACTGGCAATCGGATGAAGCAAGAGCAGAGGCAGCTACAAGATCATTCCCGGGAGCTTGCAATAAACTAAGTCCTGGTTTTCTGATTTTTTCGCCATATTGCAGTACATCAACGACAGGAGAGCTTCCTGATTTTTGCGTGCAGCCTAAAGACTTATCTTCTAATGTAGTGATCCCACCTGCTTTATTACCAGGAGATGGGTTTTCGTAAACTGGTTCCCCGTAAGACAAGAAATACTGTTTGAAGTCATTGATCAAGTCAACGATTGAATCAAAAACTTTTTCATTTTCCGCTCGTGCCATCAATACTTGTTCTGCACCAAACATTTCTGGCACTTCTGTTAAGATCGTGCTACCTCCTTGAGCAATCAAGTAATCAGAAAATGCACCAAGCAAAGGATTGGCAGTTATTCCCGATAGACCATCAGAACCGCCGCATTTCAAACCGACATTCAACTTAGAGAGCGGGACTGGTATGCGCTGGTCGTTTTCGGCCGCGGTTAAAAGTTCTTCTAATAGAGCTACGCCTTGTTCGATCTCATCATAGACATCTTGAGCCACTAGAAATTTCACTCGTTCTTCATCATATTCACCTAAAATTTTTTTGAATTCAGGAACGGTATTGTTCTCGCAACCTAATCCAAACACTAAAACTCCGCCAGCATTTGGATGGTTTACCGCGTCTGCTAAGATTTCTCGAGTATTTTGATGATCTTTTCCAAGCTGTGAACAGCCGTAGGGATGCTTTAAAATCGTAATATGGTCAAACTGTCCCAGATCCGGATGTTTTTCTTTGAACTGTTTGACGATCAGTTCAGCAATACCATTCACACACCCAACGGTAGGTACTAAGAACAAGTCATTACGAATCCCTACTTTTCCATTTTTTCGTAAGTAGCCTTGAAATGTTCGGTTCTCAAAAGGATAATGACTTGGATGGACATCTTTTTCATATCGATAATCCAATTCACCAGAAAGATTGGTTTTTACATTATGAGTGTGCAGCCATTGACCGGCAGTTACGTCTGTCGTCACGTGCCCGATTGGATAGCCATATTTGATCACGTTGTCTCCAGCTTTCAAATCACTCAATGCAATCTTGTGACCTTGCGGGATATCTTCAAGAGTGGTGATCGTTTGCTGATCAATCGTCAGTTGTGTTTGCTTTGGGATAGGTGTTAATGCGACAACAACACTGTCTCGTTGGTTTAGTTTCATTGTTGGTTGCAGGGTTTCAAGCATGGACCATCGTTCCTTTCATTTCTTGTAATACTGCTCGGACACCTTTTTGTTCGATTTTTGTAGCCATTTCTTGAACAGTATCTGCCACATTCGGTAATTGAGACAAATCTTCTCCCCAAAGCGCAGCGTTTTGCAATAATCGAAGAATAGCTGTTTCATTATCAGACCAAGCATCAACAAATTCGCTTATCGTCTTTTCATCATCATGGGGCTTTACTTGATCGCCTCGATACATAAGAAGTAACGCAGCTAGTGAAACAGAGATTAGCGGTGGTACTTGATTTTTTTCTTCGATATACTTCTTGAAGACCGGAAGCAGACGGGTGCTGAATTTTGAAACACTATTTAATGAAATCGCTTCTAATTTGTGATGGGCAAAAGGATTCAAGAAACGTTCTTTGATTTGATCAGCATAAATGGCTAATTCATCTTTAGGTAAAGAAAGCATAGGAATCAATTCTAGATCGAATAGCTGATCAACATAAGCGGAGAATAAAGGATCTTTCATTACTTCTTCTACAGTTTCCAATTCCGCCAACAAAGCAAGAGGGACCATCGCTGTGTGCGGTCCATTAAGCAAATGCACCTTACGTTCACGATAAGGAGTCATATCATCTGTGATGATGACATTCAAGCCAGCCTGTTTGAATGGTAGTTGATTCTCCAACTCTTTAGGCCCTTCAATCACCCAAAGCATGAATGGTTCCGCTTTGACCATCAATTGATCTTCATAGTTATGTCGTTGATTGAAAACAGCTGCATCCTCACGAGGATAACCTGGAACGATGCGGTCAACTAAACTACAACAGAAAACATTTTCTTTTTCTAACCACTCAATAAAAGCAGGTTCTAAATCCCATTTTTCTGCGTAGCGTAAAATGATTTCTTTTAGACATTCACCGTTTCTGTCAATCAATTCACAAGGAATAATCGTAAAACCGGCTTTGTTTAATTCGAAACGTCGGTATAAAAAGGCTGTCAGTTTGCCCGGGAAGCTCTGTGGTGGCGTATCTGTTCGTTCATCAGTCTCCACAAATTGGATTCCTGCCTCTGTTGTATTGGAGACGATATAGGCCAAGTCGTCATTTTCTGCTAGAGAAAGATAAGCATCCCATTCATGATAAGGATTGATCATTTGTTCTACTATGGTGATAATCTCGGAAGTATCAACGATTTCGCCATTGCTGAGTCCTTGTAAAATGACCGTATATAAATTGTCTTGCTGGTTCATCATATTCCCAAGACCTTGTTCTAAAGGCTGAATGATGGCGACATTTCCTTTAAACAATTGCTGGTTATTCAGTTGCTGAATCTGCCAATCAACAAATCCGCGCATAAAATTGCCTTCGCCGAATTGAAGAACTTTTACGGGAGCCTCGTTTTTTTTCACTAATTCTTTTGTCAGTTTATTCATAGATTATTCCTTTCTGTGTTATGCACACGTTAACATTTTTATATAAAATTACTTGCAGTTTACAAGTAATTGATCGACTCACGAAGCATCAGTAAGGTGGAGAGCTCCATTTTAGATTGTTCGATCGGCCTGTCTTCAATCAAATCCAATAAAAGCTTTGTTCCTACTTGACACATTTCTTTCAACGGTTTGTGTACTGTAGTAAGCGGTGGATTAAGATAGGAGACGACTGGAGAATCATCGAACCCAATCAGAGAAATGTTCTGGGGAACACGAAGACCAGCTGAATGTACAGCTCTCAATGCACCAATCGCTATATCGTCGTTGCCACAAAAAACCAGAGTAGGCAGGTCAGAAAGCGATAATAGGTATTCCATGTTTTTGAGGCCGCTTTCTAAGCTGTAGTCTCCTGTTAAAAAATAGGCTGGATTGGCAGGGATGCTTGCTTTTTTTAGACTGTCCAATACACCTTTTTCCCGTTCTTTTGTCGAACGAAAGTTTTTTTTCCCACCAATATAAGCGATCTTCGTATGTCCGCACCCAATACCGTAATCTACTGCCTGCATAACACCGGCCGCATCATCGGCAGTAACATTGATAACCGCTGGATCATTGATGTGACGATTGACAACGACGAAGGGAAACGCTTTTTCTTTTAGATAATCGATAAAAGGCTGATCTTCATCACTTTGACTCATAACGATCAGACCATCATAACGTTGCAAATTGATTTCTGTTAAATCAACAGCATCGATACTTTCGACAGATAAGCTGTAGTTTGTGTCCAATACTGAATGGATACCTGCAATGGAATCTGCTAGGAAATTTGATGAAGTTCCTTTATGCAAACTTGAGAAAAACAGTCCGATCAGATATTTTTTTTGATTTACTAAACCTTTTGCACTATAGTTCGGCGAATAATTCATTTCCTTAGCTAGTTGCCGTATTTTTTGTTTTGTTTCATTTTTGATTAAACTGCTGTTATTCAAAGCACGAGAAACTGTCGTATGAGAAACACCAGCTGCTTTAGCGATATCTTTGATCGTTACCATTCCATCATTTTCCTTACTTTTTCACTTTTTGTTAACGCATTCATCATATTACGATAACTACGATAAGTCAATAGATCTTTGGTATGAAAAGATTGCACACGTTAAAAATTACTTGGATTTTTATTTTTAATTATGCTATTCTTAAAAGCGGGGAATGCTCATTTAATTAGATGAGTATCAATTTTACAGAAAAATGAAAGCCTTTTATTTAAAGGAAAGAGAGGAAGAAAATGAAGAAAAGTACAGTGTTTTATAAAATATTTTTACCGATGTTTTTATTAGGAGCCGTACTTGTCATAGGATTTAGTTTATTTATTTATCAGAATACCTATGAGTCGATCGAATCGAGTTATTTAACAGATAAAAAGAACCTGCTCAGGCAAGTCAAAACGAACGTTGAATGGAAAATCAGAACGATCGAATATTCGTTTTCTACGTATGGTTCGACCAAAAATTTCTCGGATATATTCAAGCATCCACTGACATATACAAATTACTCCACTTATTCTGAAATCAGGAAAGAGCTAAACTTTATAGAAACAATTGTTATGGATGATAATAATTATGATTTACTCAGTTTAGCTGGTAAATGGGGAGTAATCAATGGATCGTTGACTCAACTGACTGAAGAGGAAGTTGAAAGGTATCAACAAAAGTACATAAATAACAAAGATAATTTATTTTGGCAAAAGAAAAATATGCATTGGGAATTGCTACGATAGAGAAACATACAATAGAACAAGTTGTTGGGGAAAGCGGAGAAGATATACTTTCTATCGAAAACGAAGATGGAAAGCTTTTTTCTACACAGAAAGTAAAAGAAGAAGAGCAGCCAGATGCATTAGCGGATGTGGATCTAGATTACAACCAGTTGAAAGTGATAAGAGAAAATGGGACATCCTATATCGTACTGAAATCAGATTATAATAATTGGATTTACAGATTAGAAGTTGATTCTAGTGCAATTGGAGCAACGATTCGCAATCTGAGAATCGGGTTAGTTGCAGTGTCTTTGACGCTAGTAGGACTGATCGGTCTCCTTTCCTATTTATTTTCGGATAGATTTGCCCGTCCAATTTCTCAAATTCAGGAACGTTTGAATCTTAAATCAAAAGGATTCAGTGGGAAAGAACTAGATTTGGTCGCTCAATCAGTCAGTCGGATCATAGGAGAAAAAGAAGCGTTAAGTGCACACTTAGTTACCCAAAAGCCGCAACTAGAAACGTTATTTGTACTCAGTTTATTTAGAAATCGAGTAGAAAGGCGAGAACTAGATCAGCGGTTGCAGCAATTTGGTTATAGTTCTCAAACTGACTGCTATTATACGGCCTTGGTTCAAATCGATCTGTTAGAAGATAGTCACGGTGGAGAGCGTGATTTGCTACTTTTAGCAATCAACAACATGATCACGGAAATTGTGCCAAAGGAAAATCGAATGCTGCCGATCGTTTTGAATGAAGAAATGCAAGCCACTATTTATCGAATGGATAAAGACGATGCAGAAGCAAGCAAAAAAGTCATGGAGTATTGCCGACTCATTCAAAAACGTGTAAAAGAATACTTGAAATTAACTGTGAGTATAGGTATCAGTAACCGGTTCGAAACGCTGAATGAAAGCAAGCAATCGGTTGACCGAGCAAAAGAAGCCCTATATTATCGTGTAAATACTGGTCCGAGTTCGATCATATTTTATCAGGAAATTGTTCCTGCTGCGCATGAAAAAACGCTTATTAGATATCCAGTAGAAGAACAGAATCGATTGTTTGAAGCTATTCGTTCCGGAAATCAGGAAGTAAGGAAGTTGGTACATGAATTAATTAATGCATTGTTCGCACAAAATAAAAATCCTCTGAGCCGAGAAGTAGTTTCGGTCCGTTTGATCAATGAGCTCGTTCAATTAGGGCAGTTATTGGGAGTAGATTCAAAAAATTTTGATAACATGAAACAAATCTATGTAAAAGCATTGAACAATTATCATCCCAAAGAGCTAGAAAAACTTGTTTTAGAACAATTAGTCTTGCCAATCACAGAATGTTCTCAAGCAATCACTGATCATGAATTTAAAAATCTTTCGGAGAATATCATGCACATCGTCTATACAGAATATGACCGTGATCTATCTCTAGATGTGATTGCTGATAGGTTGCACTATAACCCTAATTATTTAAGCAATGTATTTAAAAAGGAAACAGGAGAAAAATTTGGTGATTTCGTTCAAAATCATCGTCTAGAGGTAGCGAAAAAGTGGTTGAAAGAAACCAATCTCTCTGTAAAAGAGATTGCAGAAAGACTGCAATATCGAAATCTGCAAAATTTTATTCGTTTCTTCAAAAAGAAAGAATCAATCACTCCGGGAGAATATCGAAAAAAATATTTGTGAAACAAGAGGCTGTTTTTCTTGTGGTCTGATTCAAGCAATAAAAGAGGACAGCGAAAAACAGCATTTCATGTTTTGTGGCTGGCTGATTTTATTGCCGCAGAATCAACAAGATAAACGCCGTTTAAACAAGAGGCTGTTTTTCTTGTGGTCTGATTCAAGCAATAAAAGAAAGGAGAATAACCTTAGTATTTGTCTTTATGAATAGTTAAATTTCAAGGCTAAGCACGCAAAAAGGACTGTGACCAAAGCTTTGTCACAATCCTTTTTTGCGAATAAACGGTATTCAAGAGACAGCTTATAAAAATAAGGCTGAACGTCTCTTTCATAACCTCTATTTTATGTTCCATACATAATCAACCTTTGACAGAACCTACGAGTGCGCCTTTGACAAAGTATTTCTGAACAAAAGGATAAGCAATCAGCATAGGGACTGTGGCAATAACGATAACAGCCATTTTAACTGTTTGTGCTGGTGGAATCACATCAACGGCACTACTTTCTGCTTGCATCCCGCTTGATACAATGACGATCTGACGTAAAAGAATCTGTATCGGCCATTTAGATGAATCGTTGATATACAAAATAGCGGTCATATAAGTGTTCCAGTAAGTAACAGCATAAAAAAGTGAGATAGTAGCAATAGACGGTAACGCTAATGGCAGCATGATTTTGAAAAATACACCGAAATCTGTGCAACCATCCATTTTTGCCGATTCTTCCAAACTATCCGGCAAGGCTTGGAAAAAGTTTCTCATAATGATCATGTTCATTGCATTAACAGCTACAGGCAAGATCATTGCCCAATAAGAATTGACCAGTCCCAGAGAACGAACAACTAAGAATGTGGGAATCATCCCCCCGCTGAACAACATAGAAAATACAACAAGAAAGTTGACGAATCCTCGACCAAACAAGTATTTTCTGGAAAGCCCGTATGCCATCAGTGAAGTTGCGCACATGCTGACGATCGTCCCAACCCCGGTAACGCCAATCGAAACAGCAAGTGCTCTAAAAATAGTTGGCGTAGATAGAATATAACGATACGCGTCTAGAGAAAAGGTAGTAGGGAAAAGGATAAATTTTTTCGCGACGACTTCTTGTGTAGAAGCGAAAGATGTAGCGATGATATTTAAAAAAGGCACGATACAGATCAAAGCTAGCAAGATCAGAAACGTATTGTTGAAAAATGTAAAACTTCTTTCTCCTATAGAGACTTTCTTTTTCATATAGATAGGCTCCTCCTCAAAATAAATTAAATGTTCTGTTTCTATGTATTCAATTTATCATCGGTGAAAGATTACGTATATAATCATTTCCTACGTTAAGTGTCAGATAGAAAAAAATAGAATAGTTACTAGGCGTATCTTATTTGTGAAGAAATACACTTATATATTTTGCAAGTATAAAAATCGCTGCTGTGTAAGCGTTTTTACATGCGATAAAAATGATTATATACGTAATTCGGATAGTTATCTATCATAAAGACATAAGCAGCAAACATTCATAAAACTAAGGAGGGGCTTATGGAAAGTGTAAAGAAACAAGAACCATTTCAACTGACGCTATCGAAAAAAGAAGAAAAGCTCAGAAGACGAAAAAAAATAATTGCAGGAATCAAAACGAATAAATTTTTATACGTGATGATTCTGCCGGGGGTCCTTTATTTCCTGATCTTTAGGTATCTTCCTATGGGAGGGCTCGTTATTGCTTTTCAAGATTATCAACCATTTTTAGGGATAATGGGCAGTCCTTGGGTGGGATTCAAACATTTCATTCGTTTGTTTACAGAGCCGACTTTCTTTACTTTATTAAGGAATACTTTGATCTTGTTCGGGTTAAATATCTTCGTGTTTTTTCCGATGCCAATTATTTTGTCCCTACTATTAAACGAAGTAACGAACAAGCGACTGAAAAGTGGGATTCAAACGATCATTTACATCCCTCATTTCATGTCTTGGGTAATCATCGTTTCGATTACTTATGTATTTTTGAACGTTGACGGAGGGGTATTGAATGAATTCCTTGCAACGATGGGATTTGAAAAAATCAGTTTTCTGACATCTCCTGAGTGGACACGAACAGTCTATATTGGACAAGTAATCTGGAAAGAGTTGGGCTGGTCTAGGATCATCTACCTTTCAGCAATCACTGCAGTAGATACACAGTTATATGAAGCAGCTGAAATGGATGGCGCAGGACGCTTGCGAAAAACATGGCATGTTACATTGACGGCGATTCGTCCAGTAATCATTACCTTGCTGATTCTAAAAATCGGTCAGACACTGGACTTAGGTTTCGAGCATATGTACTTGTTATTGAATTCATTGAATCGAAGTGTTGCAGAAATTTTCGACACCTACATTTATACAGCTGGATTGAAGAATGGACAATTAAGTTTCAGTACAGCAATGGGATTGTTTAAAGGGGTCGTAGGATTATTCATGGTAATTTTAGCTAACAAGATCGCCAAAAAGCTAGGAGAAGACGGCGTTTACTAATTTAGAAAGAGAGGAAAAGACATGCTGCAGTCATTAGATAAAATAAATGGAAGGCTAAATCGTATTTTACAGTTGGTTTATTTGAATTTTCTGTGGGGTGGTTTAGTCATTGCAGGTCTGGGGGTTTTTACTTTTGGTCCTGCATCTTATGCAATGGTTGCAGTGATTAGAAAATGGCTGCGCACAAAAGAAACATTTCCTTTGACGAAAACGTACTTCTCATATTTTAAAGAAAACTATCGTGAAACCTTGCTGATGAGCTGGATATACGGCGTCATCGGAGTTGTTTTACTTGTGGATCTTTCTTTCATACACAATTGGTATCTTAGAATCGCTTTGTATATTGCTGCGTTCTTGTATTTGCTCTCAGCACTCTATATTTTTCCAATCATGGCACATTATGATTGGAAAGGATATTTTTTCAAAATGAAAATGGCATTTTTGTTCGGATTCTCTCATCTTCATTATTCATTAGTATTAATACTAAGTCTGGTGGGTATTTACCTGATGATCATCCAAACAATGCCAGGTGTTTTAACCTTTATCGGTGGCAGTCTCTTCTTTTCCGCAGTCACGTGGACAGCAAATTCTATATTTTGCCATTTGGAATGGAAGAACTCATATACAGAAAAAACAGAAGAAAACAAAAATATCATTAAAACAGTGAAGGAGAAAATTTATGAAAAAAGCAACGCTCGTAAAATTAGGTCTTAGTTTTGCAGGAATTTTAGCACTTGCCGCATGTGGCAACAGTTCAAACAACAGTTCTTCAGAAACAGAAGATGGGAAAACCAAAATCACTTGGTTGAATATTTTACACCATGCTTCCCCACCAACTGACACAATCGTGAATCTAATAGAAGAAAAAACCGATACGGAACTTACATTCAATTGGATTCCTGATGCTTCAAAAGAAGAAAGACTGACAACTGCATTGGCTTCTGACGAACTAGGAGATATCGTTACACTTCAAATTGCTATGCTGAAAAACTCTTCTGTCCGAAGTGCGTTGAAATCAGGCGTATTCTGGGATGTATCGGAATATTTAAAAGACTATAAAAACTTAAGCCAAATCTCTGAGGATAGAATCGAAGCTGCAAGTATCGACGGAGCATTGTATGGTGTGCCAATGCAAAAGGACTATGCTCGTGCTGGTTTAGTCATTCGAAAAGACTGGTTGGATAATCTTGGTTTAGATGTTCCAACTACGATGGATGAACTTTACGAAGTAGCTAAACAATTTACAGAAAACGATCCAGATGGAAATGGTGTGGATGATACAGTTGGTTTTGGTGATCGTGCGCCTAGTGATATTCGTTATACCAGCTTTAAGCTGTTCACTTCTTATTTTGGAGCACCGAATGGCTGGGCTGTAGATGATAATGGCAAATTTACTCCAGAATTTGATACAGAAGAATACATGAAAGCGTTGAACTTCTCAAGAGATCTATTTGAGAATGGCTATTTGGCACAAGATTTTGCGGTTACTCAAAAGACTGACCAGCAAGAACAATTTGCACAAGGAAAAACAGGAATCTACACTGGGATGGTGGATATCAAGAACCTGAAGACAATGGGACAAGGTATTCAAGATGATATGGAATTAGTCCCTGTAAACAAGATTTCAGATGGTGAAGGCGGAGGTTATCATGTTTGGTCAGAAGGAAATGGTATTGGTGGTTTGTTAGCATTCCCTAAATCACAAGTAAAAGACGAAGCACAATTGAAGAAATTACTGCAATTTGTTGATGATCTTCTAGAAGAAGATATGTATAAATTGATGACTGGTGGTATTGAGGGAACACATTATGAATTGAATGATGATGGTTCTATCGAATTTATCGATATGGATCTTTGGCAACAAGAAGTGCAACCGCTATCAAGTTCTCGCCCTAGTGAAGTAACGTTCTCTTTCAAAGACGCAGATCCTGAAAAAGAATTGTCGAATCAATTGATCAAAGAAAACGAAGAATTCGCTGTAATGGATCCTTCTGTGCCATTGGATTCACCGACGAACAATGAAGTAGGATCGGAAATCGAAAAAATCGTTATTGATGCTACAGTGCAATACATCATGGGACAGCTTGACGAAGAAGGATTCAAGAAAGCTGTAGAAGACTGGAAAGCACAAGGAGGCGACCGAATCACACAAGAATACGAGGAAGCATACAAAGCAGCGGCACAGTAATATAGACGATTGGGACAAATACTTCTTGGTATTTGTCCTAAATCCTATTTTAATTTTTAAAGGAGAGCAAATAATGGAAAACTGGTCAAAGAGATTAGCAAAAAGCATCATGGAAAGAACACCTCGCTTATATGAAGAAAAGTGGTATAAAGGAAAATGGTCTTATGACTATGGCGTCGTACTTAAAGGGTTCCAATTACTTTGGGAACAAACCCAAGAAAAAATTTATTTTGATTTCATAAAAGACAATATCGACTATTTCGTGCAAGAAGATGGAACGATCCGTGGCTACAGCGTTGAAGAATACAATATCGACCATGTAAATACAGGAAAGCTTTTCTTTTTATTGTACAAAGAAACAGGCGAAGAAAAATATAAAAAAGCAGCAGAACTCCTTTCCCGGCAGTTGGCAAACCATCCGCGTACATCCGAAGGGGCTTTTTGGCATAAAGAAATTTATCCTTATCAAATTTGGTAAGATGGACTATATATGGGCTCACCTTTTTATGCTGAATTTATCCAGAATTTTAGTGAGGAAAAAGATTACCAAGATGTCTTGAGACAGTTTGAAATCAGCTATAAACATTTATTTGATCCAAAAACAAATTTACTGATCCATGCATGGGATGAAAAGAAAGTCCAACCATGGGCTGATCCAGAAACAGGTTTATCTCATCATTTCTGGAGTCGATCGATTGGCTGGTATCTGATGGCTGCGGCAGATACCTATGAATTGCTTCATGCGGAAACGGATTGTTCTTTGCTGAAGGAAATTTTAGAAAAGACATTGACCGCATTACTTCCGTATCAAGAAGAAAACAGTGGGACATGGTATCAAGTAACAACAGAAACAAAACGGAAAGGAAATTATCTGGAAGCTTCTGGCAGCAGTATGTTTGTTTACGCAATGGCTAAAGGGATACGCTTAGGCTTGCTGAACAAAGAAGAGTGGCTGCCGCAAGTGAAAAAATCTCATCAAGGACTACTCGATGAATTTGTTCTTGAAACAAAAGAAGGCTGGTTGAACTTGAACAAAAACTGTCAAGTAGCAGGGTTAGGCGGAGCAGAACAGCGAGATGGTTCATACGCTTACTACATCAGTGAGCCGATTATTTGTAATGATCAAAAAGGTGTCGGTGCATTCTTGCAAGCATTGATCGAAGTGGAGGCATTATAAGTATGTATGATATTTTGACATTCGGTGCATCAATTGATGAATTGAATACTGAAGCAATACAACAAGCGATTGATGCAGCAGCAAGCGCAGGAGGCGGAACCGTAGTTGTGCCAGCAGGTGAATTTTTAACAGGGGCTTTATTTTTAAAAAGCAATGTAGAACTTCATTTGAGCGCAGGGGCGGTTTTGAAATTCTCTGACGATCCAAAAGATTATCCTATTGTTCATTCACGTTGGGAAGGAGTCCATCGAAAAGTCTATGCTTCCTGTATCTATGCACAAAATGTAGAGAACATCTCTGTCACTGGTTTCGGTACATTAGATGGAAATGGAAAAAAATGGTGGCATACTTTCCGAAACGAACCAGATAATCTGGCTTATCCTCGTCCTAAATTGATGAGTTTCCATAACTGCCATCGAATCACTGTGAAAGATATCAAACTGATCCAGTCACCAAGCTGGACGATCAACCCAATTCTTTGTAGCAACGCGACGTTTGACAACTTGACGATTTTGAACCCGGCGGATTCACCAAATACAGACGGCATCGATCCAGAATCCTGCAAAAATGTGCGTATTAGTAATTGCCATATTGACGTGGGAGATGACTGTATCGCAATCAAAGCAGGGACTGAAGATACGTACGAAAGAATTGCTTGTGAAAATATCACGATTACAAATTGCACGATGGTCCATGGACACGGAGGGGTCGTGTTAGGAAGTGAAATGAGTGGTAGTATACGTAATATTACCATTTCAAATTGTATCTTCCAAGAAACTGATCGAGGAATACGATTGAAATCTAGACGAGGTCGAGGCGGGAACGTTGAAGATATTCGAGTATCCAATATAGTCATGGATAATGTGATGTGTCCATTTATACTGAATCTTTATTATTTCTGCGGTCCGCGAGGAAAAGAACCATATGTATGGGAAAAAACGGCTTATCCGATAGATGAGCGGACACCAGCATTCAGAAGGATCCATTTTTCGAATATCACGGCAAGGAATGTCCATGCTTCTGCAGGATTTATTTATGGATTAGCAGAACAGTTTATACAAGAAATCACATTTGATAATATTGATGTTTCAATGGCCCAAGATGCAGTTCCCGGTGTCCCTGCTATGATGACAGGGATAGAGGAAATGAGCAAGCAAGGATTTTACATTGGTTTTGCGGAGAAGGTTACCTTTAATCAAATGACGATTGAGAATCATGAAGGACCAGCATTTCTATTAGAAAATACGAAAGAAATCAGTATTGAGAAATTCCGGTCAACTCAATCGGAAAACATGGATGATCTGGTTGTTCGTAAAAATTTTGCTTATGCAGTTGAATGACTTTTTAGGTGATCCATCTAGCAGACTTACTCCTAGTGGAAAGCGATTATACAGAGAAAAACAAAATGGGTTTATGCTTGAATATTATCAACTGTACTTAAATGAATTGGAAACAGTACCAGTACTTTATGCTTACCCGGAGAAAGAAGGACCGTTTCCGACGGTCCTTTACCTGCATTCTCACGGCGGAGATTTTTCAGTCGGGAAAAGTGAATTGATCCATGGTGCTCCTTACTTAGCTTCTCCATCTTTTGCAGAAGTACTGACAGGAATGGGATATGCTGTTTGGTCGATTGATGCTTGGGGATTTGAAGAACGCGGAGGTATTTCCGAAAGCGAGTTGTTCAAACAATTTTTATTAACAGGAAAAACATTATGGGGAATGCGTATTTATGATGTGATCAGCTTGATCGATTATTTGGAGACAAGGGAAGACACAGATACTCAACGGATCGCAACGATTGGTCTTTCTATGGGAGGCTTATTAAGCTGGTGGGTGGCGGCATTGGATTCTCGTGTCAAAGTTTGTATTGATCTAGCGGCACAGGTGGACATCGAAACACTTTTGCTACATCGTCGCCTAGATCATCATGGGTTTTATTACTATGTGCCAAACCTACTGACAGCTTATACAACGTTAGCAATCCAAGAAAAAATCGCTCCGCGCCCTCGTCTTAGCTTAGTTGGAAAAAACGATACGATGTGCTTGGACGAAGGCGTACTGAAGCTGAGAAAAGGACTGGACAAGAAGTATCGATCAATGGGTAGTCCAGAAAACTTTTCTTCTTTTTCTTTAACAGGCGGTCATATGGAAACACAAGAAATGAGAAACATTTGGAAACAATTCATAAGGGAGCATTTATGAGGATGAAAGACAAACTGATAATTGGAAAAAATTCTATAGATACCCCGACGGATTTTGAAACTATCCAAGAAGGAATCGATTATTTGGCAGACCTGCCGGATAGCCATCCAAAGGTCTTGATAGTAAAAGAAGGAAGATATGATGAATATATAGAAAGTAGATTATCCAATTTTAAACTTGTGGGAACAGGAACAGTAGTGATCTCTGGTAATCGTTTTGCAAAACAGGAGTATCTTGACGGTAGCCAGTTAGGGACTTTCCGAAGTGCTACTTTTTTCTTAGAAGGATCGAATGTCGTATTAGAAAATCTTTACATCGAAAATACAGCAGGTCCAGGAGAAAAAGTAGGTCAAGCTGTTGCTTTATTCAATTCAGGAGATCGCGTATTGTTAAAAAACTGTCGACTAACTGGTTATCAGGATACTTTATGCACGGGTCCGTTGCCTGACTTGCAAAAAGATGGTACACCTTTTTGTACACCGGCTTCTGCCAATCCTGATTATTGTCGTCAGACCTATGAATATTGTTGGATTGAAGGAACGGTGGATTTCATATTTGGTGGGGCAGATGCAGTTTTTCGCCAGTGCCGTATCCATAGCTTAGCCAGTAAAAATCCTGGATACATCACAGCAGCATCTACGCCGAAAAATCAAAAATCAGGGTATCGTTTTGAAAGCTGTACCTTGACTGCAGAGCCTGATACTAGAAACGTCTATTTAGGAAGACCGTGGCGTCCGTATGCAAATGTCGTGTTTGAAGCGTGTAAGATAGGTGGGCATGTTCACCCAACTGGTTGGGACAATTGGGATGACAAGAAAAATGAACAGACTGCCAAATTCTCTGAACGAAATAACAATTATGAAACACCAATCAAAAGACCTGAATGGATCCATTTAGAAAAGCAGGGGGTTCTGAAATGAAAAGAAAATGGGAACTATTGCTAGGAATGATCGGTGGCAGCCTATCTCTGATTTTCTTTGGCGGGTTAGCAGTTACTTTAAGTAATATGTCTGCGTCAGAGTTTAAAAAAAGTTATCAGTCGCTTGCTGTCGATCATCCAACTTTGTCTTTAGAAAATACATTTGAGCTATTACAGGACATGACTGGTCTGTTTGCCGTTGTATTGTTTATTTCACTTTCTTTTTTAGCAGTAGCACTATTTTTGACGGCTAAAGGAAAATACTTAACAACTGCCACTGGCTTGTATTTTATAACGGGAGTTATATTGTTGGTCGGCACTCAGTTTATTGCGTTTCCTTTTGCATTTTTTTATTTTGCCGCTGGGGTATTCAGTTTGTATCGAGTAAGAATAAGAAAGGAAGCCTGAATCATGCAGACTATCAAAGTGAAAAATCCTATTTTAAGAGGGTTCAATCCAGATCCTAATATTTTAAGAGCGAAAGACCGATATTACATTATTGTCTCCTCTTTTG
Source organism: Enterococcus sp. HMSC072F02 (assembly GCF_001837725.1). Classification (NCBI taxonomy): domain Bacteria; kingdom Bacillati; phylum Bacillota; class Bacilli; order Lactobacillales; family Enterococcaceae; genus Enterococcus; species Enterococcus sp. HMSC072F02. The sequence continues at coordinate 4,613 of NZ_KV833977.1, read as the reverse complement.
AATGGCTTCCAGGAATTCGAGTATATGAGTCGAAGAATTTAGTCAATTGGTCACATACAACGGATATTTTGACCACTCAAGTATCTTTGCAAGGAAATCCTACAAACGGAAGCATATGGGCACCGCAAATCAGTTATGCTGATGGATTGTTCTATCTTGTTTACACAGATGTCAAAAGTGCAGGCCGTCCGTTTAAAGATGTCCACAATTACTTGATTACTGCATCTGAGATCACAGGACCTTGGTCCGAACCGATTTATTTAAATAGTAACGGCTTTGATCCTTCTTTGTTTCATGATTTGGAAACAGGAAAAAATGGCTTGTCAATGAATTATGGGATTATCGTCTGGACACACCGAATAAATCCAGCGGTATCGTATTGCAAGAATATGATGCAGAGAAGAAGAAGCTTGACGGTCCCATCTATAAAATATTTGCAGGTACAGAATTAGCGAAAACAGAGGCACCGCATTTGTATTTTCGTAACGGGTATTATTATTTGAGGACAGCAGAAGGCGGTACAGGAAGAGGACATTCAGTCACAGTCTGCCGAGCAAAGAAGATTACTGGTCCTTACGAGCTTGATCCTGGTTTTCCTATGCTGACAGCTAGTGACAAACCTGCTTCTACATTGCAATGTACAGGACATGGGAGCTTAGTACAAACCCCGTCAGGAAAATGGTACATGACATATCTTTGTACCAGACCATTAAACGGTGCGGCTATTTTGGGAAGAGAAACCGCTATCCAAGAAGTGTATTGGACGTCCGACGATTGGTTAAGGCTTAAAGATAACCAGACAACTCCGATGGAAGAAATAATGATTGAGACGAATGAAGAGGTACAACAAGAGAGAGATCATCAGTTTATGGATACATTTGAAGGAGAGTTAAAAAAGAACTGGAATGCCAGACGTATTTTGCCAAGGGCTGATTGGTGTGATACAAAAACTAGACCTGGTTTTTTACGACTGATTGCCGGTGAATCTCTTCAATCTACCTTTGACCATCATTTATTAGCTATTCGGCAAACGGATTTTACTTTTGATGCGGAGACAGCATTTGAATATACACCTAATAATTTTAATCAGATGGCTGGACTGGTATTGTACCTAAATGAATCCAATTATATTTATTGCTATGTTACTTGGAATGAGAACAAGGGAAAATGTCTTCGTATGATAGAATCAGAAAACGGAGTTGCACAAATAGAAGATTGGAGGATTCCACTCACAGAAAAGAAGACTTTCTTGAAAGTAGCCGTAAGGAAAGAGACAGCACAGTTTTATTTGAAAGACACACCATCTGAAGAATGGAAGGAAGTAGGTCTACAAAAAAACATGTGTATACTCTCAGGTGGATTTACCGGGAATTTTATCGGGATAGTCGTACATGATTTGAATAGAAAAAGAGGAAGTTATGCGGACTTTGAATTTTTTAAGTACGAAGGAAAAGATCTTGAATAATCTAACTCTCTAATAAATAGAGATTCACTAACTTGTTTTTGCTAGTTAGTGAATCTTTTTGTTTATCTATGATGTTATGAAAATAATATTAATGCCCTTTTCTGACAATGTTTTTAAACGTATTTTTGTTTTTTTCTGTCAAGATAATGCAATAAAATGTCAATATTGTGAATATCAAAACAAGAAAAAAGAGTTATAATTTTGAAAACGTTTACTAGAAGAGGCAGGAGGAATTCAAATGCTTTCACAAAATGCTGTTACAGCAAATACAGTAAAAAAAGAAAAAAAGGAATTTGGGATTTCCGATAAGATAGGCTACATGTTCGGTGATTTAGGTAACTGTTTTATTTTAGGTTTGGTCAATAGTTTCTTGATGATTTATTATACGAATGTTCTTGGTGTTTCAGGAGCAATTGTAGGTACGTTATTCTTGATTTCAAGAATTTTGGATGCGTTTGCTGATGTGATGGTAGGAAGATTATGCGATGTCTCAGAGTTAACAGAAGCTGGCCGATTTATTCCTTGGATCAGAAAAATGAAATATCCATTTTGCTTAGTGACAGTCATTTTGTTTTTACCATTCGTCCAACATCTTCCAATGACGGTGAAGATTGCATATATTTTTGTTTCATATATTGTTTATGGTATTTTTCTGTCAACAATCAATATCCCTTACGGAGCAATGGCAGCAGCCATTAGTTCAAATCTTAATGACCGCACCTCGCTATCCACATTCCGAAGCATTGGTTCTGCGATTGGCGGGTCAACTACAGGGTTCTTTATCCCGATTTTGATGTACACCCATAACAAGAGTGGGCAGCAAGTCGTTTCGGGGAATCATTTCTTTTGGATTTCCATCGGATGTGCGGCAATTGCATTTGTCGCATACATGCTGACTTGTAAATTGACTACTGAACGAGTAAGAGTTGTCAAAAACGAAAAAGTGCCTGCTTCTCAGTTGGTAAAAGGTTTGTTGGCTAACCGAGCACTGATTATTTTAGTCATTGTTGACATTTTCATTGTGATCAATCAGATTTTAGCTGGGACGAATATGACTTATTTATTTAATGATTACTTCCATAATAAACAAGCAATGTCTGTTGCTCTTTTATTTACTTACGGAACAGTAGTAGTTTTAGCACCATTTGCTACAAAGCTGACAAAATTATTTGGTAAAAAGGAAGCAAGCGTATTTGCGTTACTCGCTTCTTCATGTATGTACTTGCTGATGTATTTCCTTCATATAACAAATGCATGGGTATATCTGATTCTTTTATTTATTGCTACTTTAGGATCTGGTTTATTCAATTTGATGGTCTGGGCATTCATTACTGACGTGATTGACTATCATCAATATAAGACAGGCTTAAGAGAAGATGGAACAGTATACGGAGTGAATTCTTTTGCGAGAAAAGTAGGACAAGCGTGCGCAGGAGCAGTCGGAGGATTTATGCTAGCACTCATTGGTTACCAATCGTCTACAACAGGTGGAGCCATCCAATCAGTTTTAGTACAAGAAAGAATTTATACGATGGCAAACTTGCTACCAGCATTCTGTTTATTTGTATCCGCAATCATTTTGTTAGTAGGGTATCCGCTGAATCGTTCGAAAACTGTGTTTATTGGTGAAGAATTAAAAAAAATCAATGAAAGATAAGGAGAAAAGTATTGCAGACAAAAAAGAGTTCATCAATGCTTTAGACTTTAAAACAAACGACATTCAACAAGATGATACAGTAATGCTGCAAAAGGCAATCAATCAAGGTGCAAAAGAACACTTGCCCGTATTTATTCCAAAAGGTATTTATTTAGTCGGCGCACTTTTTTTAAAAGATAAGAGCCATCTCATTTTCGAAGAAGGGGCTGTTCTCAAGGGAAAAACAGAGATCGAAGCATTTCCAGAGATTGATACACGAGTTGCTGGAATAGAAATGAAATGGCCAGCAGCGATTTTGAATGTTCTCTCAGCAAAAGATATTCTTATAGAAGGAAAAGGAATAATCGACGGTCAAGGAGAGCATTGGTGGGAACTATATTGGGGGAAAGACCAAAAAAGCGGAACAAGAGCTGAATATGATCGAAAGGGACTGCGTTGGATTGCAGATTATGCTATTAAGCGTCCGCGCGCGTGTTTACTGTATCATGCAGAACATGTTGTCATTCGTGATTTGATTTTTCAAAAATCAGGTTTTTGGAACCTGCAAATCACTTATTCTAACGATGTATTAGTAGAAAAAGTAATCATCCGTCATAATGATGGGCCAAGTACAGATGGGATTGATATTGATTCTTCAACAGATGTGCGTATCTATGAATGTGATTTGGCCTGTGGTGATGATTGTATCGCTATTAAATCTGGCAGGGACGGTAACGGTGCAAGAGTCAATCGAAAATCATCAAGAATCGAGATTGCGAGATGTAACATTCGTTCAGGTTACGGTGTAACTATTGGTAGCGAAGTTAGTGCTGGAATTAGTGATGTGTATATTCACGATATCGATTTTTTTCAGTCAGACTGTGGTATTCGAATGAAATCTTCAAGAGAAAGAGGGGGAGTGATTGAAAATATCAGGGTAGAAAACCTGAATATGATGGATGTACAATTTCCGTTTTCTTGGATAATGGACTGGCATAATGAATATAATAGAAAAAATAGCAATGATCTTGAACGAATGCCAGAAAGTTGGCAAGCAGTGGCTGAAGAAATACCTGAATCAAAACAAATGACAAAAGTCAGAAACATACATGTCAAAAATGTACAGGCAAGTCTTTCTCCAGGCTATCCACTTCCTTCTCGGGCTTTTGACTTGGTAGCATTTCCTGAAAAACCTATAGAAGATGTCTGCTTTACTCATTGTACAATAACTGCAAAAGAATTTGGACGGATCGAAGCAGTTCAAAACTTATGTTTCGAAAGCTGTATTCTATCAATAGAAACAGGGAACACAGTTGCAAACAATACTTTTGACAATCGTTGAAATTATAATAAGGTCAAGCTAAAATATTATTTTAGCTTGACCTTTATTTTTTTTAATGATATATTAAACAACGTTGTCGCATCTGATTGAAACATTTTGTGAAAATTCCAAAAAAGAGTTGACACATGTTTTTAGACGTGATAAGATAACTGAGTCGTTAAAAAAGAACA